>NZ_JBFAOF010000565.1:0-4723 GCF_040675125.1 Spirillospora sp. NPDC049652
TCGCGCGGTCATAGCGGGAGACCTCGATCCCGATGACCCAGCGCCCCGGACAGGGGCCGACCCTGGCGGCAGCCGCCCGACGAAGCTCGCGGTGACGCAACGCCACCATTACAGTAAGTATCTAGTCGGATACCTATCGTGATAGTCCATGGGGGTCGGATACTCCCGAGACCCCGAGAGGGAAGACCTCCATGCGACGTATCGTCACGACGCTCAATGCCGCCTTGCCCATCGTCGGCCTGCTCGCGGCGGCTGCCCCCGCAGCCGCGCACGCCGACCCCCACCCGGCGCAGCCCGCTACAGCACAGGTCCGCCAGGAGCCGACTTATACCTGCAACGAGATCACCCACAGCTATGTCACGGGGGCAGACACCGGTCGTGGGAACTGCACGACGTCCGACAATCTCCCTCAGCACGGCCCCATCAACGTGCGGTTCACCATCCGCGCACGCACCGGCTATCCCACCGCCGTCTCCTGCTACGTCCACCCGTTCGCGGGCGCCGGAAACGCCAACCTGCCCGGTTCTGTCTCGTCGCAGACCTGTCGTGACATCTAGGGCCTGTTTCAAAGTGATCAGAGCCATTCGTTGATGGCGGCGATGTGGATGGTGGCCTGGTAGCGGACGGCGAGCTTGTCGAACCTGGTGGCCAGTGCGCGGTGGCGTTTGAGGCGGTTGATGCCGCACTCCACGGCGTGGCGTTCGCGGTAGTCGACCGGGTCGAAGCCGGGTGGTCGGCCGCCGCGGGCCCCGCGGCGCAGGCGGTGGCCGGCCTGGTCGGCCGGTTCGGGGATCGTGGCCGCGATGCCCCGCCGCCGCAGGTGTGCTCGGATCGCCCTGGAGGAGTACGCCTTGTCCCCGCGCACCCGTTCGGGCCGGGTGCGCGGGTGCCCACCGCCGATGCGGGCGACCCGGATCCCGGCCATGACCGCCTCGAACTGGGGAGCATCACCCCGCTGTCCGGCGGTGACCACCAGCGACAACGGCTTTTGGCCCTGTTCGCAGGCCAGGTGGAGCTTGGTCGACAGCCCGCCCCGTGAACGCCCCAGCGCGTGATCGTCGGGCTCGGGCGTCTTCCCGCCCGGCGGCTCGGTCTGTCTGTCGCCGTGGCGGCGGGCTCCGGCCGCGTGCTGGTGGGCGCGCAGAACGGTGGAGTCCACCCCGACCTGCCAGCCGATCAGCCCGGCTGCATCGGCCCGTGCTTGCAGCCGGGCCAGCAGGCCGGCCCAGGTGCCGTCGCGTTGCCAGCGCCGAAACAGCGAGTACACCGCTTGCCAGGAGCCGTAGCATGCAGGCACGTCCCGCCATGGCGCACCGACACGCACCCGCCAGCGGATGCCGTCGATGAGCTGCCGTTTCGTCCATTTCGAGGGTCGCCCCGGACGGGGGGTTCGCCCCTGAATGTGGACACCGGTTTCAGGCGGTGGCAGCCAGGTTACCTGCGGTTTTCTCGTAGTTGATCGGTGACATTTGGCCGAGTGCGGAGTGGCGGCGGCGGGTGTTGTATCTGGTAATCCATCGGAAAACGGCCAGGCGGGCGTCACGGGCCGAGGGCCACCGGTGGGCGCCTTGTAGCGTTTCGCGTTTCAGGGTGGCGTTGAAGGCTTCGGCGGCGGCGTTGTCGGCGCTGGTCCCGACCGCGCCCCGGGAACGGGTGACATTCAGACGGCGGCAGGCGTCCTCGAACTCGCGGCTGCAGTATTGCGTGCCGTTGTCGCTGTGGAAGATCGCGCCGTCCAGGGCGCCGCCGCGCGTGTGGGCCGCGGCATCGAGCGCGTCGACGACGAGTTCGGTGCGCATGTGGTCGGCGATCGACCAGCCCGCCAACCTGCGTGATCCCAGGTCGATGACCGTGGCGAGGTAGAGGAACTTGCCGTCCCCGACCGGCAGGTAGGTGATGTCGCCGACGTATTTCTGGTTCGGGGCGTCCGCGGTGAACTCACGCCGCAGCAGGTCACCGACCGGGATCGCGGACGGCTCGGGCACCGTGGTGCGGACCTTCCTGCGCAGGTGCAGTCCGACGATGCCGTGCTCGCGCATCACCCGCGCGACCCGCTTGTGGTTCACCTTGACGCCCTGGTCATGCAGTTCGGCGGTGATGCGCGGTGACCCGTAGGTGCCGTCCTCGGCCTTGTGGATCTTCCGAATCTTCGCCGCCAGGACGTCGTCGGCCTGGCGGCGGGCCAGCCGGACCGGAGCGGCGGCCAGCCACCGGTAGAACGAGGACCGGGCGACCTGGAGCACCCGACACAACCGCTTCACGCCGAAGGCGTGCCTGTGATCTTCAACGAACTCGAAGCGGCTCACCAGTTCGTCTCGCCCGCGAAAAACTTGGCCGCCTTCCGCAGGATGTCCCGTTCCAGCTCCAACTCGGCGATCCGGGCCTTGAGCTGCTTGTTCTCCTCTTCCAACACGTCCGGCGAGGCTACCTAGTCCCCAGCAGCCGACTTCCCGACGATCCTGCGCGCCTTCGGACCCGCGGCCCCGCTGCGCTGCGCGGCCAGCACCCACTCCCGCAACGTCGCCCGGTTGATCCCCAGATCCTCAGCGACCTGCTTATAAGTCCTGGACGGGTCCGACAGATACAAGGCCACAGCGTCGGCCTTGAACTCCTCCGGATAGTTCTTCAGAGCCATCAAGAACAACTCTTCCCTGGACCTCAAGATCCAGTCTCCAAGGTGTCCACACTCAGGGGTGAGGTCCCCAGATTGTCGGACGTCGTGCAGCCCCCAACACCGTGGTTGGGGCTCGCCGACCCGTGGTAGTTGATCCTGTCGCAGGTGTAGGCCAGCTCCCGGCGGACCTGTGCTGTAGCGGGCTGGGCCGGGTGGGGGTCGGCGTGCGCGGCTGCGGGGGCAGCCGCCGTGAGCAGGCCGACGATGGGCAGGCCGACGATGGGCAGGGCGGCGCTGAGCGTCGTGACGATCTGTCACATGGAGGTCTTCCCTTTCGAGGGGCTCGGGAGTGTCCGACCCCTGGACTATCACGTTAAGTGTATGATTAGATACTTACTGTAACGGTAGCGTTTCCGTGAGCGTTGAGTTCGACCGCGATGAACGCCTGGTCGAGGTCGAGGACTTCCTTCCAGCGCCGCCGGCTGCTTTCTGCCTCTGTGCGGCTCTCGGTGGCTTCCTGGCACTCGGTCTCCGCAGGGGAGCAAACCGGCGCCAAGGTATGACTGTGTGTGGTTGACCGTGTCGTGAGAGTGTCATGAAGGGGAACGTGGGCAGTGATCCCAGGGCGGGACCGGCGGGGCCTGGTACTGGGGAAGAGACACGTCAATCGGTGCCGAAGGAGTGTGCAGTCATGCCAGAGCCGCAGCAGACCGTGGAGCAGCAGACCGTGGAGCAGCAGGCAGCGGAGCAGACCGCGGAAAGGCCCCGGGTCATCACCACCGCCGCGGGCAACGGCGGCGGCGGCAACACCGGGGACGGCGGTCCGGCCACCCGGGCCGAGATCGGCTACATGAATGGGGGTCGCGGTGGGCGTCGACGGCTCCCTCTACATCGCCGCGACCGGCAACCACCGCGCGCGCAAGGTCGATCCGCAAGGACAGATCTCCACGCCGTCCCTGCTCCCGAACATGACCAGCCCTGAGGGAGTTGCGGTGGCCGCCGACGGCACCTCCTTCTTCTCCAGAGCCAGCCGGGTGCTGAAGGTCACCCCGGACGGGACCACCACCGTCTACGCCGGGGGCGGAGAAGGCGCAGACGGCGGCCCGGCCATCGGCGCCCGGTTCCAAGGCGCCCATAGGATGGCGATGGCCGCCGACGGCACCCTGTTCATCGCCGAGTTGGACGCGCACCGGGTCCGCGCGGTGAGTCCGGCGGGGATCATCTCCACCGTCGCGGGCAACGGGACCAAGGGCTTCAGCGGAGACGGCGGCCCGGCCACCCGCGCCGCGCTCAACCAGCCCACCGACGTGGCGGTGGCCGCGGACGGCACCCTGTTCATCACCGATCGGCAAAACCGCCAGGTCCGCAAGGTCAGCCCGGCGGGGACCATCTCCACCTACGCCGGCGGCGGCACCGGCGACCCGATCGGCGGCGGCCCGGCCACCGGGGTGGCGCTGCAATCGCTGATGGGGGTCGCGGTCAGTGGCGACGGCGTCGTCTACATCGCCGACGACAGGGCCCACCGGGTCTGGACGGTCAGCCCGGCGGGAATCCTGTCGGTGTACGCCGACAACGGGACCGCGGCCTCCGCGGCGACGGCGGCCCGCCCACCAGCGCCTCGCTCTATTTCCCCTACGGCTTGGCCGTGGCCCCCGACGGCTCCCTGTTCATCGCCGACACCTACAACAAGCGCATCCGCAAAGTGGCCATCCCGCACCGGCCCTCACCCGTCCCGCTGATCACCTCCCCCGACAACGGCTCCCAGACCCGCGACCGCCGCCCCCAGATCGCCGGCGGCGGCGAACCCGGCGCCACCGTCACCGTCACCGTCATCGACCAGCGCGGCACCCTGCTGGGCACCACCACCGTGACCCAAGGCTTTTGGACCATGCGCCCCAGCACCGACCTCCCCATCGCCACCCACACCATCACCGCCACCCAACAGGCCCCCGACCACGACCCCTCCCCACCCACAACACCCATCACCTTCACCATCACCCCATGACGGCGTCCCGCTCCCGAACGTGTCCCCAGCCTCGACGCAGGAATTGATCTTGGGTGGCACCCTCGCGGGGGTGTCGGCCTTGGACCGATCCTCCGACCATGTCG
>NZ_JBFAOF010000566.1:0-4716 GCF_040675125.1 Spirillospora sp. NPDC049652
GCCCCCTGGCCCCCGGGGGGGGGGGGGGGGGGGGGGGCCGCCCCCCCCCCCCCCCCCCACGCCGCACGCGTCACTTGCTCGGCGTCGCCGACGGCGTCGCGGACGGCTTGCCGCCGTTGCCGGACTGCCCGTTCTGACCGTTCGGGCTGACCGGGATCTGCCCCGAGCTGGAGCAGTCGCTGCTCTGCTGGTTCACCCCGGACGGGAACTGCTGCGTCACCTTCCACGCGCCGCCGCTCTTCACCAGCGACAGCCGGATCAGGCTCGCCGGGGCGGACGTCGAGCCCTGGCTGCTCTGCAGCGTGATGTCGGTCGCGACCGTCGCCGTCGCGAACTTGCCGTTCACGTCGCCGACGAACACCTTGGTCGTCTTGGACGTGAACGACAGCGTCGAGTTCGCCTTGAACCCGTCGGTCAGGTTCGGGACGGTGCAGCGCTTGTAGAGGTCGAGGAGATCGCCCGCGAGCATCTTCTGGACCTTGTCCATGCGGTCCTGGTAGTTGGACGAGTTGTAGGTGAGCACCGCGTCGCCGAAGGCCGCGGCGGACTTCTCCACGTCCTCCCGGGCGCGCTCGTCCCCCGACAGCTTCGACGCCTTCGTCCACTGCCAGATGCCGAAGCTGGCGAGCAGCGCGACGACCACCACCGTGACGATCGCGGCGTTGCGTCCCATGGAGAAGCCGCTCGGCCTGGAACCGGAACCGGAACCGGAACCGGAACCGGAGCCGCCGTCACCGTCGCCGTCATCGGCGTCCTCGTCCGAGGACGAGGCGAGGTGACGTGTCTTCGTCGGCTTGCCGGCGGCTTCCCCGGCCTCGGCCGGTTCTTCCTCGACGACGACGGGCTTCGGCTTTGCCTTCGCGGCGGGCTTCGGCTTGGGAGCGGTCTCCGGCTCGGCCTCCTCCACGAGCAGCTCGCCGGACTCGATCGCCTCCAGCACCTCGTCCAGGTCGTCCTCGTCCTCGATGACCTCGATGACGCGGACACGCCGCTTCCGCTTGGCCGGAGCCTTGGGCCGCGCCTCCTCGTCGCTCTCCTCGCCGGCCTTCTCACCGGACTCCTCGCCGGGCGCCACCGCCTCGCCCGCGGTCTCCTCCGCGGGCTCGTCCTTGCCGGCGTTCCTGGTGGTCTTCGCAGTCACTTAGAGCACTCCTAGCGGGGACTATGGACTCACTCCCTGCGACGGCGGCGGCGGCGCGGCCGGGGCAGGCGGGACAGGCGGGACATCACGGGCACCGAGCCCATCGTCACCCTGATCAACACCATCAGGGCGACAACCGGGGGGACGTACACTAGCCAAGCGGGCGGTCCGGATGAAGGGTTTCCGCCCTGTCCCGCGGCGTTCCTGGCGTTGATGCGGTCGAGCGCCGGATCGTGCGCCGGCAGGGTGTCCCCGGTGTTCTTCCCCTTGTAGGGCTTCTGCGGGACGGCCCCCGGCACCCGTCCGCCGGGGCACGTCGGCGGCGTCGTCACCTGGGGCTGCGGCTGCGGGTACTTGTACTCCAGCGCCGCCTTCGTCTTGAGCGTGAACATGAACGCCACGTTCAGCACCGTCTGCCCCTGGTGCTGCCCGATGATGCCGTTCAGCACCGTCCGAAGCTGCGGCGCGAGCTGGAAGATCTCCCGCAGGTGGGTCAGGATCGCCGGGTCGTACTTCTTGAACTGCAACGTCCCGAGGTTGTCCACCATGCAGTCGAAGTCGGCGCCGCTCTTGTCGAGCAGGGTGTTGAACGAGTCGAGCAGCCCGGGCGCGCGGTCGCGCAGCTCGGCCAGCTCGCCGCGCACCTCGCTGAGCGCGCCGGTCAGCGACGCGAGGTTGTCCACGCCCTCGCCGAGCGCGTTCCGGTTCTGGTTCAGGACGGTCGAGATGCGGCTGAGGTCCTTGACCAGGCCGTCCAGCATCTGCGTGTTCCGCGCGAACGTCCCGGCGAGCTGGTCGCCGCCCTGGACGATCTGCCGCAGCGAGTCCTGCCGTCCGGACCAGCCTGCGGCGAGCTCGTGCGTGATGACCTTCGCGTCCTCGGGCTTGACCGCCTTGAGCGTCTGCAGGACGGCCGCGAACAGGTCGCTGTACTTCGGCGGGACGGTCGTCTTCGACTTCGGGATGACCGTGCCCGGACGCATCGGCGCCGCGTGCCCCATGCCGGGCGCGGGCGTCAGCTCGACCACGGGCTCGCCGACCGCCGACTTGCGGGCGGCGGCCGCGGTCGCGCCCTGCGGGATCTTCACGCCCCGGTCGATGCCGAGCCGCACCACGACCCGGTCCTTGTCCAGCCGGACCTGCTGGATGTGCCCGACGCGCACGCCCAGGTAGTCGACCTCGAAGTTCGGGTGCAGGCCGGGCGACGACTCGAACTCCACGGTCAGGTGGTAGGGCCGTTCGATCGCGTCGAACCGGACGACGTTGGTGAACGCCCACACCGTCATGAGCACCGCGAGGGCGGCGAACGCCCCGAGGTTGATCGCGATTCGCCTGTTCATCGCGGCGGCTCCAGCAGCGAGTCGAGGTCGGGGAACGCCTCGCGGATCTTGGGCGGGAGCACGCTGGACGGTTTCCTCTTGCCCGACGTGCCGTTCCCACCGCCCCCACCGGAGGCGGCCGGCGGGCGGAGGCCGGGGAAGACGGGCGTGCCGTCCGGCCAGACCACCTTGAGCACCGGGTACATCATCAGCGTGCCGTCGTAGCTGGCCAGCGGGAGCTTCTCCTCGAACGCGACCAGGCCGTTGACGAGGTCGGTGAGGCGGGTGCGGTCCCGGCCGAGCTGGGCGATGATCGGGTCCACGTCGTTCAGCAGGCGGCGGAAGGTCGCGACGCGTCCGACCAGCACCTTGTCGTTGAGCTGCGCGGCGGCGTAGGTGAGCCGGTCGAGCGTGCCGAGGATCTTGTCCTTGTCCTTGTTCAGCAGGTCGGTGGTCCTGGCGATCTCGCCGGGCGCGCGGCTCAGCGCGTCCCTGCCGTCGGCGAGCGAGCGGCCGAGGCGGGCGAACTGGTCGATCGACTCGCCGAGTTCGGCGCGCTGGTCGGCGAACAGCTTCACCAGGTCGGCGGTCTGCCGGACGGTCTTGTTGAGCTTGTGGCCCTGGCCGTCCAGGGCCTGCGCGCCCGCGTTGACGATGGTCGCGAGGTCGTTGCCCGCCAGCGACTTCAGCAGCGGGCCGGTCTGCCCGACGACCTGCTCGAACGCGGGCTGGACGGTCGTGTTCTCGATGCGGGCGCCGTTGGCGAGGTACGGGCCGCGGTCCATGCTGCCGCCGGGCGGCAGGATCATGTCCACGTAGTTCTCGCCGAGCAGCGAGGTCACCTTGATCTCGGCCCGGGTGCCCTGCGGGAGGTGGTACCGGTCCATGATCGCCATGCTGACCTTGGCCTTGTAGCCGTCCCGCTCGACCGCCAGCACCGTGCCGATCTTGACGTCCGACATCTGGACGCTGTGCCCGGCGACCAGGCCCTGCGCGTCGTCGAAGTCGGCGACCAGGTGCACCTTGCCCTTGGGCGCGCCGAAGGTCTGGTAGGAGCAGCCGGTCAGCGCCAGGGACGCGGCGAGGACGAGCCCGGCCAGCCTCCGCGCCCGCGCCGTCCGCCCCTGCGCAGCCAGCCCGCGCGTCGTCGTCCGCCCGCGCGTCGCGGTCCGTTCGCGCATCAGTGGCCTCCGCGAAGGTCGCCCGAGCCCTGCCAGGGGCAGTTGGAGTTCGGCTTGGGGAGGGGGCAGCCGACGTCGTCGTCCCGGAGGATCGACTTGAGCCACGTCCGCAGGAACGCGTCGGTCGCTACCCGGATCTGCAGCGACTTGTTCTTCGGGTTGTAGCCGTTGATGAGCGCGCCGCTCAGGTTCGGCAGCGCCTTGACGAGCTGCGCGATGCGGCCCGCGTTGCCCTTGAGGATCAGCGCGACGCGGGTGAGGACGGCCAGGTCGGACGGCAGTTGCCCCTGGTACTTGTCCAGCAGCTTCTTGCCGTTGCGGGACAGCTCCACCAGGCCGCGCACCAGGTCCTGGATCTCGCCGCGCTCCCCGGCGAGGACGCGGCTGGCGGCGCTGAAGTCCTGGATCATCTCGCCGAGCACCTGCTCGCGGCCCCGGACGACCCCCGCGAGCCGGTGCAGGTTGTTCGCGACCGCGATGAGGTTCTTGTCCTGCCCCGCGACGTTCTGGACGAGCCGGGCGCTCTCCTCCAGCGTCGCGTTGAAGGTCTTGCCGTTGCCGTTGAAGGAGGTCGCGGTCCGGTCGAGCGCGGGCTGCACCTTGGTCGGGTCCAGCGCCTTGGCGAGGTTGGTGAACGAGCTCAGCGCGTCGTCCACCTCGACCGGGACGCTCGTCCGCTCGATCGGGATGACGTCGGAGGTCTCCTTCTGGTCGCCCGGCTTCCACGCGGGGTGCAGGACGAGGTTGCGCTCGCCGACCAGGTTCAGCGGGACGATCGACGCCTGCACGCCCTTCGGCAGCGGGACGCCCCGGGAGATGTGGAAGCGGACCCGGATGCGGTCGCCCTCGGCCTGGACGGAGTCGACCGACCCGACGTCCGCGCCCATGACCTTGACCTTGGACTCCTTGTAGAAGGAGCGGGCCTTCGGCAGGTAGACGGTCATCTCGCGGTCGCCGCCGCCCCCGGTCGGGGCCAGCGAGCAGCCGCCGAGGACGGTCGCGAGCACGGCGCACGCGGCGACGAGCGCGCGGTTACGGGGGTAGCGACCGGTGCGGCCGGTGCGGCCAGTGCGGC
>NZ_JBFAOF010000567.1:0-4700 GCF_040675125.1 Spirillospora sp. NPDC049652
GGTGGAGTCTGGACGGCATCGTCAGATCCTTCCGAACTCGGCGAGCCGGGGGCGGACGCCCACCAGCACCAGGGCCGCGATCACGGCGGCCGCGATCGGCGGGATGACCTTCCAGCCGGACAGCCCGCCGTCGGCCTGGCTGATCGCGCGGTCGAACGCGCGGCTGTGCGTGGCCCCGAGGGAGCGCAGCGCCGCGTCGTAGGCGTCGAAGTCGCGGATCGCGGACGAGCCGCGCCCCATCCGGAAGTCGATCGCGCCGCGCCGGTCGCCGGTCTGGACGAGCCGCCGCATGTGCTGGTCGTTGCCGAGCACGGTCGCGTAGGCGCGCAGCGCGCGGGCGAGCGCGTCGCTCTCCGGGCCCTCGCGGACCTGGCGCGCCTCGTCGCCGAGCAGGCCGAGGAACGCCGACCGGTCCTGCGGGCGGTAGGTCGTCGCGGCCTTCCCGGCCAGGGCGTAGTAGGTCGCGAGGTTCGCCGGGGTGCCCGCCGGGGGCTCGACGTAGAGGATCGCCGACGCCTTGTCGAGGTAGTTCTGCTCGTAGGTGTCGGCGCGTCCGGGGTCGAGCAGGAAGCGGGACTCGTCCGCGAACGCGCTGTGGCTGATCGCGCGCGCCCGCGACAGCGTCAGGACGGAGTCGAACCCGTCCCGCTTGGCCCGCAGCAGGTGCCCGGCCTGCGCGTTCAGGACGCCGACGCCCACCGCCACCAGGACGATCGTGCCCGCCGTCGCGAGCGCGAGCCCGGGGTTCAGCAGCCGCCGGAACTCGCGCGCCATCGCGAGCTGCCCGGCCACCAGCACCAGCAGCGCCACCAGGCCCGCCGCGAGCACCCAGTACCGGGCGTCCAGGACGCTCGTCCGCTTCTCCTGGTAGGACTGCCGGACGGTCGCGCCGCTGTCCAGGGTCAGGTTGTACGCCTTCGGCAGCAGCTCCAGCTTCATCAGGTCCGACGCCTGCCGGTAGGTATCGACCACAGGCTGCGGGAGCTGGCCGGCCGGATGCCCGGACTGGTCGTTCAGCGTGAACGCCCGCCCGACGAGCCGCTGGTACTGGCCGAGCCCGTCGATGACCTCCTGGACGGTCTGCTTGCGGTCCCGGTCCTTCCCGGCGAGCTGCGCGGCCTGGACCGCCGCGCTGCCCGCGTCCGACCTCGCCCGCTCGTAGCGCCGCGTCGACTCGTCCTTGCCGATGCCGAGCGCGGTGTCGCGGCCGATCAGCAGGATGTCGGCGACCTGCGCGTCCATGTCGCTGAGCGCGAAGTACAGGTCGCCGGTCGCGACGACCTGCGGCCCCGCGTCGTGGCCGATCGTCTGCACGCCCTGCCTGGCGTCCTGCACGCCGAGCCCGAGGGCCAGCGCGAGCGCCGCGATGGTGGCCACCGCGAGCGCCGTCCAGCCGCGGATGCGGCCAGGGACGGTCTTCAGCCACCGTCCGCGCACGAACGTCACCAGGCGGCCGCGCTGGAGCTCCAGCGGCCGGACGGCGCGCCGGACCGGGGTCGTGGTCGGGACGGCGGGCTGGCGCGGCGGGACGGCCGGTTGCCGTGTCGGCGTGCTCATTCCGGGCTCCTGAGGGTGTCCGGGCTCTTCAGCGTGATGGTCGTCCAGGCCCCGACATGGACGCGGTCGCCGTCCTTCACCGGGACCGGCACGTTCACCGGGATCGGGTCGAGGTCGTCGTTGAGCGTCGTCCCGTTCGCGGAGCCCAGGTCCACCAGCGTCCACGAGCCGTCCGGCTGCGCCAGCAGCACGGCGTGCAGCCGGGAGACGCCGGGGTCCTCGGGCGGGACGGACAGGTCGATCTCCGGATCTATACCCCGCGACACGCTGCGCCGCCCGATCTGGACCCGGTCGGCGGTCATCGGCAGGCGCCGCTCGGGGCAGTACGGCGGGAACGCGATCGACCGCCCCTCCGACCCGCTCTGCGCGACGACGGCGTCGTGGTAGGCGCGGTCGGCCACGACCACGGCCGTCCAGTACCCCGGCGCGGGCCTCGGCCCGGCGTCGAACTCCTCGCTGAACACCGCCGGACGCTCCGCCTGCCGTCCGGTGTCGAAGTCGTAGCCGTCCACCTCGCAGAACCGGCCGGACTTGCCCGCCCCGCACACCGGGCAGACCACGGCCACGGCGGTGCCCGCCCCGGGCCGGGACGCCGCGCCGTCACGGGCCCCCGCCCCGCTCCCGGAGGACCGCTCCGTGCCGTCCTCGCGGACGAACTCCAGGCGCGGCGCGGACTCGACGCGCGTGCCGCACGCGTCGCAGAACTCGTCGCCCGGCCGCAGCTCCGCCGCGCACGCGCCGCACTTGCCCACGGGACCGGTCACGGCGTCAGGCCCCCGCCCCGGGGCCGGTCCCGTCCTGCCTGGTCCGGACGGTCCGGACCGAGCGGGTGTCGAGCGACATCTCGTCGGCGACGTCCACGTCCTTCTTCAGCCGGACCGTCCCGGACTCGCGGTCCACCTCGACCATCCGGCCGAGCAGCCCGGAGATCTCCTCGTTGCCGACCTGGCGGGCCAGCGCCACGGCCCGGCCCAGCCGGGTGGTCGCGCGCTCCTCGTCGCCCTCGCGGCGCGCGGCCAGGCCCTCCTGGATCGCGTCGGCCAGCTCCGACTGGCCGGTGTGGTGCGCGACGCGCGCGTTGATCCGGGTGGACAGCGCCTCGTCGTCGGTCCACTCGACCAGCACGTTCGCGTGCGCCAGCTCGTCGCCGGAGTCCGGCGCGACCAGCTTCACCCAGGCGGCGCGGCCCTGCCGCCCGACGTCGCCTGGCGGGACCTCCACGCACAGGTGGTACTCGCGGCTCTCCGCGCCCCACGCGCCGAGCGGGTAGTCGCCGATCTGGCCCCGGTCGGCGCGCCGCTCGGTCAGGTCCTCGACCACCGGGACCATCTGCTTCACGAACCGCAGCCGCCCGTTCTGCGGCGTCCAGACGCGCAGGGCCAGGTCGGCGACGCGCTTGCCCATGGCGTCGCGCATCATCTGCCGGAAGTCGCGCTCCAGGTCCGCCGGGTCGGGCACGTCGAGGAAGCCGCCGAGCAGCACCGAGGTGATCTTCCGCAGCTCCGCGACGTCCCAGTCCGTCCCGACGCCGCGCGCGTCGCAGCCGAAGACGCCCTCGCACGCGCGCAGCGCCGCGTCCAGCTCCTCGGCGGACTCGTGCTGGTTCTTGCCGTCGGTCAGCAGGATCGCGTGCCGCACCGCGCCCTGCTCCCCGGCCAGCAGCCGGGCCGTCCAGCGCAGCCAGGACCCGATCGCCGTCCCGCCGGACGCCTCCAGGCGGGACACCGCCCGCACGGCCTCCGTCCGCCGCCGCGGGTTCATCTCGACGAGCCGCTGCTCCGGCGGGTAGACCATGCGCGGGCTGTTCGCGCCCGCGAGGACGGCGAACCGCACGCCGTCCCGGACCACCCGCAGCGCCGCCTCCGCGGCCCGCTTGGCGGCGGCCATCTTCCCGGCGTACGACATCGACCCGGACGCGTCGATGATGATCACTTCGGCGGCGGCGGGCGGCCCGGACGGGGCCGCGCCGGACGACTCCACCGTGACGACGGCGTGCATCTCCCGCCCGCCGGCTCCGAGGTAGGGGTTCTGGTCGACCTTGATCGTGAAGGGCGGACGGTCGGTCATCGCCGGCTCTCCCTGCTGGTTGCTGACACCCACGTCGTCGGCTCGGGCACGGCCCCGCCCCGGTCGGACACGGCCCCGCCCCGGTCGGGCGCCGTGCGCTCCAGGTCGGACACCGTGCGCTCCGGGTCGGGCACCGTGCTCCCGCGGTCGGACACCGTGCTCTCCCTGTGGGACGCGGCGGCCCCGGGTCCGGAACCGGGAGGCCAGGTTTCGGACATTCCGGGCCTCGATTCCGTCCCGGCGGAACCTCCGGCCCCCGGGACGGACGCGGGCTCGCCGGTCCTCTCGGCCAGGGCCGGGAAAGGGATCAGCACGGCCGTCACGTTGTCCCGTCCGCCCGCCTCCAGCGCCGCGTCCAGCAGCACCCGGACGCCGGCCACCGGATCGGCCGCCGCACCGAGCGCGGCGGCGAGATCGGCGGGCCGGGGCAGGTAGTTCCACAGGCCGTCGCTGCACACCAGCACCGTCCCGGGGCCGTCCGGCGCGAACGTGGCCGCGCTGGTCGACGCGCCCCCGGAGTCCGCGCCCAGCCATCCCGTCAGCAGGTGCGCGCGGCGGTCGGCGTGCGCGGCCTCCGGCGTCATCAGCCCGGCCCGGACCATCTCCTCGGCCCACGAGTCGTCCCTGGTCAGCACCTTTCCGTCCGCCAGCCTCCGGGGCGCGAACTCCACCGTCGCCATCCGCGCCCCCGCGAAGGAACGCGCCGCGTCCCCTGCCGCCGGGCCGGGGCGGACCGGCAGGTCCACGCGGGTGAGGGACGCGGCGGACGAGCGGGAGGCCGGAAGCCAGTAGGCGCGGCTGTCGCCGACCCAGCCGATCGTGACCGTCGTCGCGTCCACCAGCACGGACACGTACGTGCAGGCGGGCGAGCCGCCCGCCCCGGACGGCTCGGAGGCGCCGAGCGCGGCGACCCTCGCGGCGGCGTGGCCGATCGCGGTGCGCGTCGCGGACAGCGGACCGGCGCCCGCCGTCAAGCACTGGGCGAGGACGGCGACGCCCGTCTCGGCGGCGACGCGCGACGCCTGGTCGGAGCCGGGCGCGGACGCGACGCCGTCGCAGACCACCGCGCACACGGC
>NZ_JBFAOF010000568.1:0-4695 GCF_040675125.1 Spirillospora sp. NPDC049652
AGCAGCTGCGGCTGACCGTCGACGCGCTGCGCGAGCGGCAGGAGCACGAGCTCGTCAACAACCGCCACTTCGGCCTTCGCAGTTCGGGTTCCGGCTCGGCGGCCCCGGTCACCCGGGCGACGCCGACCCTGGCGCGGATCGCCGCCGGGGCGCCGGCGCCGGCGACGACGAGCGCGCCGTCCGCCGGACGCATCCGCCCGGCGAGCGTGAGCAGCAGCGACGTCCGCCCGCTGCCGCCGGGGCCGGAGACCGCCAGCACCTCGCCCGGACCGGCCCGCACCGTCACCCCGGAGAACACCGGGCCCCGGCGCGTCCGCACGCCGAGCCCGTCGGCCGCGAGCACAGCTTCCATATCGACCCCCCGGAAGTCCTTCCGGAGGGCGTTCCCGCCCGTCCCGCCGAACCGGCGGCGCGGCCGCGATCTTCACCGAACCTTTGCCGCCACCCAGCGCACGGAGCTCAGGGGCATGCGGAAGGGCAGCTCAGAGGGATGCTTCTCGGAACGTGCGCTACTCGGCGCGGGGACGGCGCTTGGGCGGCGGGGTGGGCGGGACGACCTTGCCCGCGACGACGACGCCCTCGGCGACGTCCACCAGCTCGCCGTTGCGGCGGCGGACCCGCAGCAGTCCGCCGGACCAGGATTCGAGCACGCCGACCACGTCGCTGTACTCTCCCGTTGGCAGACGGCGGCGCAGCGAGACCCGCTCGCCGACGTCGGCCGGTGTGATGGAGACCACCAGCCGCGCGCCGATACGCCCTGGCATGTGCGACCCCCATGTCGAATCGACCGTGCGGTGATGGCAATACTATTCACAGCGAGCTTGCGGTGAGCCGTGACGTGCGGCGGGGCCGGTAACCCGAGAGGAGTCACTGACGTGACCTACGTCATTGCGCAGCCCTGCGTGGACCTGCTCGACAAGGCATGCATCGAGGAGTGCCCGGTCGACTGCATCTACGAGGGCAAGCGGATGCTCTACATCCACCCCGACGAGTGCGTTGACTGCGGCGCCTGCGAGCCGGTCTGCCCGGTGGAGGCCATCTACTACGAGGACGACGTCCCCGAGCAGTGGAAGGACTTCTACAAGGTGAACGTGGAGTTCTTCGACGACCTCGGCTCCCCGGGCGGCGCCTCGAAGGTCGGCAAGATCGAGAAGGACCACCCGATCGTCGCCGCGCTGCCCCCGCAGTCCTCCGAGGAGTGACCGCGGCCGGGAAGCCCCCCGGTTCGGTTTGAGCCGTCGGGCCGTGGCCTCGTCAGGAGGTCGCGGCCCTTTTTTTCATCGTGTGACAGGAGGGGTGGGTTTTGCTCACGCTGCCGGACTTCCCATGGGATCGGCTCGCGCCGTACAAGGAGCGCGCCGCCGCCCATCCGGACGGGATCGTCGACCTCTCGGTCGGCACGCCGGTCGACCCCACCCCCGAGCCGGTCCGCGAGGCGCTGCGCGCCGCCGCCGACGCGCCCGGCTACCCGCAGACCTACGGGACGCCCGAGCTGCGCGAGTCCGTCGCGGGCTGGATGCGCCGCCGGCTCGGCGTCACGGACGCCAACCCCGACGCCGTCCTCCCGGTGGTCGGCACCAAGGAACTGGTCGCCTGGCTGCCGACGCTGCTCGGCCTCGGCGCGGGCGACAAGGTCGCCTTCCCGGAGCTCGCGTACCCGACCTACGACGTCGGCGCGCGGCTCGCCGGGGCCGGTTCCATGGCCACCGACTCGCTGCTGTCGCTCGGCCCGGAGACGCCGAAGCTGGTCTGGGTGAACTCGCCGTCCAACCCGACCGGCAAGGTGCTGCCCGTCGAGCACCTGCGCAAGGTCGTCGCGTGGGCCCGCTCCCGCGGCGCGATCGTCGCCAGCGACGAGTGCTACGTCGAGTTCGGCTGGGACGAGGAGAAGCGGCCCGTCTCGATCCTGCACCCGGACGTGTGCGAGGGCTCGCACCAGGGCCTGCTGGTGCTGAACTCGCTGTCCAAGCGGTCGAACCTGGCCGGGTACCGCGCCGGGTTCGTCAGCGGCGACCTCGACCTGGTGAAGCGGCTGCTGGAGGTCCGCAAGCACGCGGGGATGATCGTCCCGGCGCCGGTGCAGGCCGCGATGCGCGCCGCGTTCGACGACGACGAGCACGTCCGCGAGCAGTACGCCCGGTACGCCCGCCGCCGCGCGGCGCTGGGCGAGGCGTTCGAGCGGCACGGCTTCCGCATCGACCACTCCGAGGCGAGCCTCTACCTGTGGGCGACCCGCGACGAGTCGTGCTGGGACACCCTGGCGCACCTGGCCGGGCTCGGCATCCTCGTCGGCCCGGGCGACTTCTACGGCCCGGCGGGCGGACGGCACGTCCGGATCGCCTTCACCGCCACCGACGAGCGCGTCCAGGCCGCCGCCGCGCGCCTCTGACCACGGCGTCCGTCCCTCGCGGGCCCACGGCGAGACCCGCCGTGGGCCCTACCTGTGAGTAACGTGGGTCACAACTCCGCTGCCTGGGGCGACGGCGGGCCTCTGCGCTACATTGTGGGCGAAGTCAGTACGCACTTACACGCGAGGAGCCCCGGCGCATGGCACGCGACATCTTCACCGAGGAGCACGAGGCCTTCCGGGACATGGTGCGGTCCTTCGTCGCCAAGGAGATCGAGCCGCACCACGCCCAGTGGGAGAAGGACGAGATCGTCTCCCGGGACGTCTGGCGCGCCGCCGGACGGCAGGGGCTGCTCGGCATCGAGATGCCCGAGGAGTACGGCGGCGGAGGCGAGACCGACTACCGCTACTACGCCGTCCTCAACGAGGAGCTGGCGCGGGCGGGCGCGTCCGGCCCGGGGTTCTCGGTGCACAACGACGTCGTCGGCGGCTACCTGGTGCAACTCCTGAACGACGAGCAGAAGGCGCGCTGGCTGCCGGGCTACTGCTCCGGCGAGCTGATCACCGCGATCGCGATGACCGAGCCCGCCGCCGGCTCCGACCTCCAGGGCATGCGGACGACCGCCGTCCGCGACGGCGACGACTACGTCCTGAACGGCCAGAAGACCTTCATCACCAACGGCATCCTGTCCGACCTGGTGATCGTCGCGGCGAAGACCGACCCGTCCGCGGGCGCGCACGGCGTCTCGCTGCTGATGGTCGAGCGCGGCATGGCCGGCTTCGAGCGCGGCCGCAACCTCGACAAGATCGGCATGCACGCGCAGGACACCGCCGAGCTGTTCTTCGACGACGTCCGCGTGCCGAAGGCGAACCTGCTCGGCGAGGAGGGCATGGGCTTCATCTACCTCATGCAGAACCTCGCCCGCGAGCGCCTCTGCATCGCCGTCTCGGCCGTCGCGGGCGCGCAGGCCGCCTTCGACATGACGCTGGAGTACTGCCGCAACCGCGAGGCGTTCGGCCGTCCGATCGGGAAGTTCCAGCACAACCGCTTCACGCTCGCCGAGATGAAGACCGAGATCACCGTCAGCCGCGCCTTCCTGGACCAGTGCCTCGCCAAGGAGGTGCGCGGCGAGCTGGACGCCGAGGAGGCGTCCATGGCCAAGTACTGGACGACCGAGATGCTGAAGACCGTCGTCGACCGCTGCGTCCAGCTCCACGGCGGCTACGGCTACATGAGCGAGTACCCCATCGCCAAGGCCTACCAGGACGTCCGCATCCAGACCATCTTCGGCGGCACCACCGAGATCATGAAGGAGATCATCGGCCGCGGCCTCGGCATCTAGGGCGGTCTGGTCTGCTCAGCCCTCCGGGAACGGCGTCGCGGAGAACACCCCGTCAGGGTCGTAGCGCGCCTTGACCTCCAGGAGCCGGCCGGTGTTGGCGCCGTAGGCGTCCGGGGCGTGCGAGTCGCCGGGGGCCATGAGGTTGGCCCAGCCGCCGGGCAGGGCGTGGGGTTCCAGGAGGTCCTCGGCCTCGTGGACCCAGGCCGACTCGGCGGCGCCGTCGCCGTCAGCCCAGGCCCCGATGATCTCCACCACGAGGTGCTCGTCGCGGTACGGGTAGGCGGCGTCGGCGGCCTTCGCGCGGGTCGCCGCGCCGTGCGCGTGGTGGACGTTCAGCGCGCACGTTCCGGGCATCACCTCGGCCGCCCGGACGAACGCCTCGATGGCGTCGTCGGTCAGGGCGGGCAGCATCCGCGCGCCGAGGTGGTAGTCGCCGCCGTACGGGAACGCCTCGTCCAGGGCGTGCACGGCGTCGGCCAGCGCCCGCCGGTCCACGTCGTCCAGCACCGGGTCGCCGAGCGCGCGGACCCGGGCGATCTGCCCGGCGGCCGCGTCCGGGTCACCGGCCCACGTCGGCATGGCGAAGACGACCTTGCCCGCCGGAGTGGTCATGGCTCCGAACATCACGTCCAGCGCGTCGTCGGCCGTCGCCGTCAGCGTCCGCCAGGCGCGCAGCACCGACCGGGCCTGGTCCCAGGGGAACGCGAGGAGGCCGGTGGTGACCATGGCGGACGGGTGCAGCCGGGTGCGCAGTTCGGTCACGACCCCGAAATTGCCGCCGCCGCCGCGCAGCGCCCAGAACAGGTCGGCCTCGTGGTGCGGGTCGGCCGTCACGATCCGGCCGTCTGCCAGGACCACCTCGGCCGCCAGCATGTTGTCGATGCCGAGGCCCATCACGCCGATCAGCGTTCCGTAGCCGCCGCCCAGCGTGAGTCCGGCGAACCCGACCGAGCCGACGGTGCCGACCGCGGCGGCGAGCCCGTGCGGCCGGGCGGCGTCCAGGAC
>NZ_JBFAOF010000569.1:0-4679 GCF_040675125.1 Spirillospora sp. NPDC049652
CCGCAGGCCGGTGCAGGACGTTGCGATCCTCGCCCGCCCCGGAGGGTGGGCGCCACGAGCAGATCCAGGTCCCGAAGACGACCGCGCACAGCGCGTTGCGATCCTCGCCCGCCCCGGAGGGTGGGCGCCACACCGCGCGGGAGATCCAGGTGTGGGCGGGGTGGTCGGGGTTGCGATCCTCGCCCGTCCCGGAGGGTGGGCGCCACGCCTGGCCGCCCGACCGGTTCCGCGCCGCCTACCTGGCGGTTGCGATCCTCGCCCGTCCCGGAGGGCGGGCGCCACCGCGCTCATGCCGGGCGCCCCCGCATGACGGTGATGTTGCGATCCTCGCCCGTCCCGGAGGGCGGGCGCCACCCGGACAGGCCAGCCCGACCCGATGCGTCCCCCACCGAGTTGCGATCCTCGCCCGTCCCGGAGGGCGGGCGCCACGCCGATGCCGGGAAGCGCACCGCGGCCGACAACACGCCGTTGCGATCCTCGCCCGTCCCGGAGGGCGGGCGCCACCACTCGAGGTCGATATCCAGGTGATCCCCTCCGACCGGGTCGTTGCGATCCTCGCCCGTCCCGGAGGGCGGGCGCCACGTCCGGGAGCTGCGGGCCGTGCTGAGCGAGCTGTCGTTGCGATCCTCGCCCGTCCCGGAGGGCGGGCGCCACATCAGCAGGGCGACGCAGGCCAAGAGCGCCACGGAACGTTGCGATCCTCGCCCGTCCCGGAGGGCGGGCGCCACGACTCGTTGGTGGTCGCGATCTCGGTGCCCTGGACGTTGCGATCCTCGCCCGTCCCGGAGGGCGGGCGCCACCGCCTGCGCGCCCAGCACCTGAGGCACCGCCGCCGCGGGGTTGCGATCCTCGCCCGTCCCGGAGGGCGGGCGCCACGGTAAATGAGCTGGCAACACTACGGTCAGTTTCTGATCCGCAGCGAAATTGATCCGGTCATCGGTGACGAATCATCCCAAAGCTTATTCGGAACCTCCCTGGGTTCTCATGGGAACCGGAGGTTCCGACTTCAGGTCGTTGGTCGGAGGTAAGGAAACAGGGGACGCGGCGGCTGGGGCGTCGCGTCCCCGCATCCAGTTCCTCGGCAGTTCGAGATTGGCGTGGGGTTGAAGAGTGTTATGGGCATTGGTGTGGGGCCTCGGCGCGTGGGGCCGGGCTCACCGTGGGGCGTGGGTTTCGAGGTGGGAGACGATCGCTTCGAGGGCGTCCTGGAGGTTGGTCAGCTGGTGAGTGACGGTGGTTCCGTCGATGCTGCGCCAGCTGAGGTGGGTCCGGGAGATCTCGATGCGCAGGCCGTCCACGATGACGATGGATCCGCCACCGGTATCGCCCACATAGTGCGCGAACAGTCCGCGGGTGTACAGCTCGAGCAGCAGGAGATGCGTCGCACGCTGCGAGCTTTGGATCGGAGTGGCGAGCGGGTAGCCGTCCGGCAAGGGCAAAGCGAACCAGGTCGCCTTGCCGCTGACCTGGACGGAACGGAGTCGTGAGCGACTGCGGTGGGTTCCGACGGACGCGGCCAGGGCGGTCACGATGGCCAGGCCACGTCCGCTCTCGCTGAGCACGTCCTCCGGGACGGGTTGGGGGAGAGGGCCGGAACCGGTGTCGAAGACGGTGACGACAAGTGCGGGCGCAGGTTCGGTGCGCGACCAGATCCACAGTTCGGTGTCGGTGCCGCCCGCGTGGAGCAGCGCGTTGGTCGCCAACTCGCTGACGGCGACCGTCCCGTCGGAGATCAGCTCGTCCGGGAGGGCGAGCTGGGTCATCACGATCGACAGCGTGGATCGTGCCACTGAGGCGCATGTCCGGTCGGACGGCAGCGGGAAGGCCTGGGCGTGTCCGAACTCCAAGAGCGGGGCATTTCCGTTCAGCATGACGACCTCCACTGGTTGGCGGGACGGCGAGGAGCCGGGTTGCAGCACGCGGGCTCGCACTCGGACGAGGTGTCGGCGTGGCGTGGGGCCAGGCGCTGGAGCGTCCGGCGAAGAGACCCAGGACGCTGGACGGGAGGTGTGGGGGAGGGCGTGAGGATGCTCCTCACCTCTCCTGATGTCGTGGGGTGGTTGGTCTGGACGACCGGCGCGAACGCTTTTTCCAGGTGGGGGCGTCCGGGTGCGGGATATTGCGGGAAGGGGGAGAAGCAGGTCTCCAGGAGGCGCGCGAGCTCGTCCTCGTCAGCGGCCTCGATCAAGGTCTGGGCCGGAGAGATGAACCAGTAATGCCTGGTGAAGCATCCGTACCAGCAGACCGCGCTGGGATACCGGAGCCGGGCGGCGGTGAGGACCGCGTGGGGAGTTCGCCTTGCCCACCCAACGGATGTGGCCGGCTGCGGGACGAGCTGGGCGCCAACGGGCGAGAGGCCCACGACGTCCATGGCCCTCCCTAAGGTTGCGGGTGGCGTGGAATCCTGTTTCACGTCGGATCTCCTGTATCCGATAGGTCCCGGCCGGTGCACCATCACCGCGTCCGGGACCGCCCTGTGTTCGGCGGCAGGTGAGCTGGCGGCGCCAGTGAGAAGAGCGGGATGACGCCGTGCGTAAGGGCCAGCGCATGGTCATGGCTGTCGGGATTCGCAGGCGTGATGACGACAAGGGGCGTCCGGTGTGGGAGCTCGCCTAAACGGCATGAGGTGACGGCGCTTCCAACTGGGCTGGCCTTAACTTCCGCGCCTCATCACGATGCGACGGCATCGCTGTCGGCCGGTATTGCTCGCCGACGGCTCGCGATCAGAGTTCGACCCCCACGCGCGTGCGCGGGCGTTCGACTCGGGCTGCTCGCGGTTCAGTTCCTTCTGGCTGAGGCGGCCCAAGGATCGGTTCAGCCCGAGCCCGAGTCCCTGCGACGACAGGCTTCGCTGACACAGTGCTCACCACGTTCCGTCCGCACGTGAGCGCCGCGCCATCGGTTAGGGGGCGCATACTCCGTCTCGGACTGCGGACTCACCGTCATTGATGCGTCTACCATGACGGCATACCTCCTTCGAGAGGTTGGGCCGCGCGGCCAGGGCGGTTTCCTAGGCCTTGTACCTGGCCGCGCGGCGGCTCTTTACCTTCAGTACCGGTCACACGAGGTGCTGAAGTCATGCCAGTTCTTGTCCACGGCCACGTGAGGCTAGCCAGCTCCGGGCCGAGCGAGGAGCCCTACGTGTGCCAGGGCTGATCACGCGGACCTCCCGTCATCCCCTCTACGGCCGATCCGGTTCCAGTGATCATTCTGTAACCCACTGTCACCGATCTTTGTCGCTCGGCACCGTCGGGTGGTCGTCGGATGTACGGTCAGCATGGACCTACAGAGTGAGTTTCGCAATAATGCGACTCGTATTAATGCCAAAAAATCTTGAGCGTCCGCGAGTGGCCGGAAGATATGTCCGAGCTTGGCTGAAATGCCTGTGAGGGGAACTGATCATGACCGCCAATCTCAGTCCGACTGCGCGGCATCGACGGCTGATCTTCGAGCTCAAGCGCCTCCGGGAGGATCGGAATCTGTCGCGTGGTCAGGTGGCTGAGCAACTCGGCACGTCCGAGACGACCGTCTTCCGATACGAGAAGGGGCAACATCGCCCGAAGCCCGCGGACGTCGCGGCGCTGCTGGACATCTATGGCGTCACGGACCGAGCAGCCCGCGAGGAACTGCTGGAGATGGCCAAGGACGCGCGCAAGCGCGGCTGGTGGCATCGATACCGGCGGACGCTCAAGCCAGGCTTCGACTCCTACATCGGGTTGGAAGCGGCCGCCTCGGTGATCCGCACCTACCAGCCCCAGGTCGTCCCGGGGCTCCTCCAGACCGCCGACTACGCGCGAGCGGTCATCGAGGAAACGGCCATGAACTTCACGCCCACCGAGGTGGACGAGAAGGTTGAGGTGCGACTCTCGCGCCAGGACCTGATCCACCGGGACACTGACCCCGTCCAGTTCATCGCGGTGCTGGACGAGGCGGTCGTCCGCCGGCTGGTCGGCGGACCTAAGACCATGCGTGCCCAACTGCTACACCTGCTGGAAGTGAGCATGCGTCCGAACGTCGAGGTTCGGGTGATCCCTTTCGCGGCCGGGGCGCACGCAGCGATGGACGGCCCGTTCTGCCTGCTCGGGTTCCCCGAGACCGATGCTCCCGACCTGGTCTACCTGGAGCAGGCCATCAGTGCTCTGGTCCCTGAAGACCCCGAGGAAATTCGGCACTACACGCTGATGTTCGGCAACGTCCTGGCCAAAGCCCACTCGGCCGCCGAGTCGGTAGCCTTCATCAAGGCAAGCGCGGACAATATGCCCTAGTTTGCGAGGGAGGGAGAACAAGGGATGACCACACCGGATAACCGAGCCGGGTGGGTGAAGAGTTCCTACAGCACCAACGGCGGCGACTGCGTCGAAGTGACCAGCCTCGATGGGGTGGGCCTCGTCCGAGACTCCAAGGACCCGGACGGTCCCGTCATTGGTGTAGGGCCCGAGGCCTGGGCTCAACTCCTTCACTGCATCAAGCTCGGCGCGAGCCTTCGCGGCTAGACGACAGAGCCGACGGTTGCCTCCTCGGGAGGGGCTTAGGTTCTACGGCTCGTAGCGGCTCACGCCCGCCTTGCGGGCCGTGCTGCGATCCTTTCCCGTTCCGGAGGGCGGACGCCAGGTGACCGGCGGTGACGACCTCGACGTCGGTGCGGTTATGATCCTCGCCCGCCCCGAAGGGCGGGCGCC
>NZ_JBFAOF010000570.1:0-4676 GCF_040675125.1 Spirillospora sp. NPDC049652
CCGCTGCTGCTGGCCGCCGGACAGCAGGTGCGCGGAGTCGCGGGCGCGGTCCGCGAGGCCGACGGCGGCGAGCGCGCGGTCCACCGCGGCCCGGTCGGCGGCCGACGCCGGGCGCCACCGGGACTGCCGGGCGGTGCGCCCGGACGCGACGACCTCCCGGACGGTCGCCGGGACGCCGCCGCCCATCGGCAGCCGCTGCGGGACGTAGCCGATCCGCTTCCAGTCGCGGAACCGGGCCGGGGTGCGGCCGTAGATCTCGGTGCGTCCGCCGCTGAGCGGCAGCAGCCCGAGCAGCGCCCGGACCAGCGTGGACTTCCCGGAGCCGTTCGGCCCGGTGAGGGCGAGCACGTCGCCCGCGCCGACCCGCAGGTCGACGCCGGCGAGCACCTCCCGGCCGTCCAGGCGGACGCGGCCGGAGGTCATCGCGAAGGGGGGCGGGGTCACGAGCACTCCAGGGCGGGACGGAGGGTGGCGAGGTCGCGGCGCAGCACCGACAGGTAGTCGTCGGACGACCCGGGGCGCACGCCCTCGGCGGGGTCGAGGACGGCGGTCCGGACGCCCGCCTCCCGGGCCAGCGCGTCGGCGATCTTGGGGCTGACCAGCGTCTCGGTGAACACCGTGGTCGCGCCCGTCGTCTTGATCTGGTCGGCGAGGCGCGCCAGCCGCTTGGGGGACGGCTCGGCGCCCGGATCGACGCCCGCCACCGGGACCTGGGTGAGGCGGTAGTGGTCGGCCAGGTAGCCGAACGCGGCGTGCGAGGTGACGATCGTCCGGCGCTTGCAGGTCTTGAGGCCGGTGGTGAACTCGGCGTCCAGGGCGTTGATCTGGGTGACGAGCGCGCCGGTGCGGCTGCGGTAGCCGGCCGCCCGGTCCGGGTCGACGGCGGCCAGCCGGTCGCCGACGCCCTTGGCGATCGCGGCCATGCGAGCGGGATCGACCCACACGTGCGGGTCGTAGTCGCTGTGGGCCTCCTCTTCGCCGAGGTCGCGCGCGGGCAGCGTCTTGACGGCCGTCACCGCGTCGAACGACTTGTTCCTGGCGCGCTTGGCGACCGCGTCGTCCACGGCGGGCTGGACGCCCCGGATGTAGAGGGTGAGGTCGGAGCTCTGCACGTGGGCGATCTGCCGGGGCGTGAGCTCCAGGTCGTGCGGCTCGGCGCCGGGCTTGGTCAGCGTCTCGACCTTCACGGCGTCGCCGCCGATCCGCTCGGCGAGCCAGGCCATCGGGTAGAAGCCGGCGACGACCTTGGTCCGCCCGCCGCTGCCGCCGTCCCCGGCCCCGCACGCGGTCAGGCCGAGCGTCCCGACCAGGACGGCGGCGGTGGCGGCGGCGGTGGCGAGGGGCAGCGCGCGGCGCGGGGCGCGCCGGGAGGAGCGGATCGTGAGCACGCCCCAAGTCTGGACAAAATGAAAACGGTTGTCAAAACCGTCATCACGGAAGTGACGGACGCGACACCTCGCGCGAGGTTCCGAAGGACGCCCTCGCCTCAGCGGCGGTCTTCGGAGCCCAGGGGCCGTCCGGGGCTCAGAGGACCTCCTCGTAGGCGCCGGGCTCGTCGATCGCCATGGCGGCGAGCGGGATGAGCCGCATCCGGACGCCGGGGGCGCCGAGCGCGCGGCGGTAGAAGCCCGCGCCGTCCCACTCGGTGATCAGTGCCCACAGCTCCGGGTCGTCCACGGTGCGGACGAGCCGTCCCGCGCGGTGCCCCGGCCCGGTGGCGAGGTCGGACAGGAGGGCCGCCATCTCGGCGGCGAAGCTCTCGGCGCGCTCGGCGGGGACCCGGAACCGGGTGATCGCGATCATCGGACCATCCTCCCAGCCGCTCCCGGCGGCGGCTCCCGGACCGTCCCGCGCGGGCGGGGGATATCGAGTCCGGCTCTCCGGCCGGGTGCCCTAAGCTGGGGAGGGCCGCCCGGAGCGCCGCTCCGCAGAGATCGCGGCGGCTCCGGCACGACCGCCCGGGCGGCGTCACCTGAGCAGGCCACCTGATCAGGGCCGCTGGGCACGACCACTGCGCACGACCACTGAGCACGACCAACGGGGATCACGCGTCGCCCTCCGTCCGAGACGGCAGGGCGCGTGACGAACTATCCCGCCGACCGCCAGCCGGATGGAGAACAGCCATGGCACGCCGTTCCGACGTGATGGACACGATCATCAATCTCAGCAAGCGCCGGGGCCTGGTGTTCCCGTCCAGCGAGATCTACGGCGGACTGCGCGCCTCCTGGGACTACGGCCCGCTCGGTGTCGAGCTGAAGAACAACGTCAAGCGCCAGTGGTGGAAGTCGATGGTGCAGGGCCGCGACGACGTCGTCGGCCTCGACTCCTCGGTGATCCTGGCCCGCGAGGTCTGGGAGGCGAGCGGCCACGTCCGCGAGTTCGTCGACCCGCTGACCGAGTGCCAGTCCTGCCACAAGCGGTTCCGCGCCGACCACCTGACCGAGGCCTACGAGGAGAAGCACGGCCAGGAGCCGCCGAACGGCCTGGCCGACGTGACCTGCCCGAACTGCGGCGTCAAGGGCGCGTTCACCGAGCCGAAGATGTTCAACGGCATGCTGCGCACCTACCTCGGCGCGATCGAGGACGAGTCGGGCCTGGCCTACCTGCGGCCCGAGACCGCGCAGGGCATCTTCATCAACTACCTGAACGTGCAGCAGTCGGCCCGCCGCAAGATCCCGTTCGGCATCGGCCAGATCGGCAAGTCGTTCCGCAACGAGATCACCCCGGGCAACTTCATCTTCCGCACCCGCGAGTTCGAGCAGATGGAGATGGAGTTCTTCGTCAAGCCGGGCAGTGACGAGGAGTGGCACCAGTACTGGATCGACGAGCGGTTCCAGTGGTACAGCGACCTCGGCATCAAGAAGGACAACCTGCGGCTGTTCGAGCACCCGAAGGACAAGCTGTCCCACTACTCCAAGCGGACCGTCGACATCGAGTACCGGTTCGGCTTCTCCGGCAAGGAGTGGGGCGAGCTGGAGGGCGTGGCGAACCGCACCGACTTCGACCTGAGCACGCACGCCAAGGCGTCCGGCCAGGACCTGTCGTTCTTCGACCAGGAGGCGGGCGAGCGGTTCGTCCCGTACGTGATCGAGCCCGCGGCCGGCGTCGACCGCTGCACGCTGACGTTCATGATGGACGCCTACGCCGAGGACGAGGCCCCGAACGCCAAGGGCAAGCTGGAGAAGCGCACCGTCATGCGGCTCGACCGGCGGCTCGCCCCGGTCAAGGTGGCCGTGCTGCCGCTGTCGCGCAACGCCGACCTGTCGCCGAAGGCCCGTGACCTGGCCGCCCAGCTCCGCCGGAACTGGAACGTCGACTTCGACGACGCGGGCGCGATCGGCCGCCGCTACCGCCGCCAGGACGAGATCGGCACTCCGTTCTGCGTCACCGTCGACTTCGACACCCTGGAGGACGACGCGGTGACCGTCCGGGAGCGCGACACCATGAGCCAGGAGCGCATCTCGCTGAGCCAGGTCGAGTCGTTCCTCGCCGCCCAGCTCGTCGGCTGCTGACGCCCCGCCGCGCCCGCCCGCCCGCCCCGGTGCCGTACCGATCCCGGCGGGCGGTGACGCGGCGCGGACGGACGTCATGAGGGGCCGTCTCCCCGCGGGGAGACGGCCCCTCGGCGCGTCCGGGGACGACTCGGGATGGACGCGCCGGTCATGGCGCCGCGGGGGAGCGGGGCCTCAGGAGGCCGCGACCCACAGCTGGGTCGTGTAGGAGCCGGACCCCGGCGAGCTCTCGCCGAGGAGCTGGTACGCGGCGGTGACGGTCGCCGTGGACGGGCAGAGGAAGCTGCCGCCGGACTGGACGGGGATCGAGACGTTGTTCAGCTTGATCTGCGCCTGGTTGACCGTGGTGTCGGGCCGGGAGGCGTTGTTGGGGTTGTAGCCGTTGGCGACCGCGCTGCCGCCGTAGTAGCAGGTGATCCCGCCGAGGATGCTGGCCACGGCCTTGACCTTGAAGCCGGCCATCGTCAGGGTGCCGTCGCGGCCGCCGGTGTGGTTCGGGTCGTAGGTGACGGTCGCGGTCCAGGGCAGGTTCTGGGCGGTCACGGCGACGGTGCCGCCGCCGCCCGGGCACGCGGGGCCGGGGTTGTTGGTGAACGACGCGGCGGTGATCGAGCCGCTGCCGGCGGAGTTCACCGAGCCGCTCATCGTGGACTGGTTGCAGGAGCCGCCGCCGAGCGAGGTGGTGACGGTCGCGGTCCCGAGCAGCGTCGCCCTGACGTTGCCCGAGAACAGGGGCCCGGTGGCCGAGCCCGAGTGGATGGCGGTGCCGGCCGCGGTCGAGGCCGTCGCGGAGCCGACGACGAGCGCGGCCGCGGCCGCGCCCATGGCGAAGGTTTTCCTGATTTGTGCCACCGGCTGCTCCTTTGTCCGGTTCGGGGTGGGCAACGCGAAGGTAACTTCATCTCTCGTGCCCGCCTAGGAGGATGGCCGAGGTTGTTATGGCCGGAACCTGACAGCACTCCGCGGGGCGAACCGGGTTACGGTGAAGGGTTGGGCGCGAGTCCGCCCGTGCGCCGTGTGTCGACCCCCGTGACCTGCGCCGACACCGGAGCGAGGCGCCGACGGCGAAAGCGAGGCGCGCCCCCGGCGCCCCGCCGCACCCCGCCGCGCCCCGCCCCGCCGCGCCTCGCCGCGCGCGGCCGGGGGCAAGAGCGGAGCGCCGGG
>NZ_JBFAOF010000571.1:0-4674 GCF_040675125.1 Spirillospora sp. NPDC049652
GCGGGTCGCGCTGGTCGAGAAGGACGACTTCGCCTCGGGGACGTCGTCGAAGTCGTCCAAGATGGTGCACGGCGGCCTGCGCTACATCGAGCAGGGCAACCTCGGGCTCGTCCGGCACTCGCTGCTGGAGCGGCAGCGGTTCCGGAAGAACGCGCCGCACCTGGTGCACCGGCTGCCGTTCCTGTTCCCGCTGCTCAAGCGGGACGGCGTGTTCGACCCGCGGCTGGCCAAGGCGTTCGAGGGCCTGCTGTGGACCTACGACCTGCTCGGCGGCTGGCGGATCGGCCGGCTGCACCAGCGGCTGACCGTGAACGAGGTGCTCGCGCACGCGCCGACGCTGCGCGCCGACCAGCTCACCGGCGGCCTGCTGTACTTCGACGGCCGCGCCGACGACGCGCGGCTGACGCTGACGATCGTCCGGACGGCCGCGGCGCTCGGCGCGACCGTCCTCAACGGGACCCGGGTCGAGAACGTCACGACGGACGCGTCCGGCCGGGTGACCGGTGCGCGCGTCGCGGCGGACGGCGAGGAGTTCGACATCCGGGCCTCGGCCGTGGTGAACGCGACCGGCGTGTGGAGCGACGCGCTGGACTCGATGGCCGAGTCCGGGCACTCCCCGCAGGTCAGGCCCGCCAAGGGCGTCCACATCGTGGTGCCGTGGAGCAAGCTGCGGATCGACTGCACCGTGACCGTCCCGATCCCGGGCCGGGCCCGGCGCGCCACCTGCACCCGCTGGGGCAACGCGGTCGTCCTCGGCACGACCGACGAGGACTACCAGGGGTCGCTGGAGGACGTCCTGTGCACCAAGGAGGAGATGGACTTCCTCCTGGAGGGCGCGAACACCGCGTTCGACGTCCAGCTCACCCCGGACGACGTCCTCGGCAGCATCGCCGGGCTGCGCCCGCTGGTCGGCGGCAAGGAGGGCGCGACGCTCGACATGAGCCGCGACCACCGGATCACCGTCGGCAGGGGCGGCATGGTCACCGTCACCGGCGGCAAGCTCACCACCAGCCGCCACATGGGCGAGCTGGTCGTGGACGAGGTCATGAAGGTCCTCGGCCGCAAGGGCCGCAGCCGCACCGTGAACCTGCCGCTGCTCGGCGGCGCGGGCTACGACGCCGAGGCCGTCGCCGCGTCCGGCGGGATCGCCGCGCACCTGGGCGAGCGGTACGGCACCGAGGCCCGGTTCGTGCACGACCTGATCGCCGAGGACGCCTCGCTCGCCGAGCCCGTCATCCCCGGCATGCCGTACACCAGGGCCGAGGTCGTCTACGCGGCCCGCTGCGAGCTGGCCCGGTCGGTGGACGACGTGCTGTCCCGCCGCACCCGCGCCCGGCTGTTCGGCCGGGACGCCTCCGCCGAGGCCGCCCAGGCCGTCGGCGAGCTGCTCGGCGCCGAACTCGGCCTCACCCCGCAGCAGATCGACGCGCAGGTCGCGGAGTACCGCGCCGCCGTCGCCCACGAGAAGTCCGTCCTGCTCGAAGGAGTCTCCGCATGATCAGCCGCCAGACCATCACCCACCCGTTCAACCGGGGCGACTACGTCGTGGGCGCGCCGAGCCCGTCCCGCTGGGCGAGGAACACCGCGGTCGGCGACGGCCCGGCGGCGCTCCAGGGCGAGGTCGTGACCGTCCCGGACGCCGTGGTCGAGGCCCTGCGCGGCGCGGCCAAGGCCGCCCACACCGCGCGGGACGAGGTCGTCGCCCGCACCCGCGACTGGTGGGCCGGGTCCATGATCGGCGAGACCGACGGACGCCCCGCCACCCCGGACGCGGTGGTCGTGGAGGCCGCCGACGCCGACCAGGTCGCGGCCGTCCTGCGGATCTGCCACGAGCACGGCATCCCGGTCACGCCGTCCGCCGGGCGCAGCAACGTCACGGGCGCGGCCCTGCCGGTGTTCGGCGGCGTCGTCCTGGACCTGTGCGCGCTGAACCAGATCACCTCCTTCGACAAGGAGTCGCTGATCGTGGACGTCCAGGCGGGCATGTTCGGCGACCTGTTCGAGAAGCGGCTCCAGGAGGAGTTCGGGGCGACGACCGGGCACTGGCCGTCCGCGTTCGCGATCTCCACGGTCGGCGGCTGGATCGCCTGCCGCGGGGCCGGGCAGCTCTCCACCCGCTACGGCAAGATCGAGGACATGGTCCTCGGCGTGGACGTCGTGCACGCCGACGGCACCCGCGCCACCTACGGCGACTACCCGCGCGCCGCGGTCGGCCCGGACCTGCGGCAGCTGTTCGTCGGGTCCGAGGGCACGCTCGGCGTGATCGTCTCGGCGCGGCTGCGCGTCCACCCGCTGCCCGAGTACGCGAGCGCGCTCGCCTTCGGGTTCGAGACGTTCGCCGAGGGCCTGGACGCCTGCCGCAAGATCCTCCAGCGCGGCGCGACCCCGGCCGTCCTGCGGCTCTACGACAAGCTGGAGAGCGGCGTCCACTTCGGCCACCCGGACACCAACCTGCTGCTCATCGCGGACGAGGGCGACCCCGAGCTGATCGACGCCGGGCTGCGGGTCAGCGACGAGGTCTGCCGCGCGACCGGCGGCACGGAGCTGGACGGCAAGGCCGTGTTCGAGCGCTGGCTGGACGAGCGGATGCTGGTCGGCAAGTCCGCCGACGGGTTCAAGCCGGGGCCGGGCTTCGTCGCCGACACCCTGGAGATGGCCGCGTCCTGGACCGCCCTCCCGGCCGTCTACGACGACGTGGTCGCCGCGATCCAGGGCGTCCCGGGCACCCTCGCCGCGTCCGCGCACCAGTCGCACGCCTACACCGACGGCGCCTGCGTCTACTTCTCGCTGCGCGGCGACGTCGACCCGGACAAGCGCCGCGACTGGTACCGCGCGGTGTGGGACGCCGCCAACGGCGTCCTGATCCGGCACGGCAGCGCGATCAGCCACCACCACGGCTGCGGGCTGCTGCGCGGCCCCTACATGGAGGACGCGCTCGGCGCCGGTTTCGCGACGTTCCGGGCCGTCAAGGACGCCCTGGACCCCGCCGGCATCCTGAACCCTGGCAAGCTGGGTCTTCCCAGCCGTTTCGGCACGTCACCGCTGCACTAGACGTGCCGGCCCTTACCCGCCACGGGGGCAGAACATGAACTCCAGCAGGCCGTCCGCCGCGTCCGCCGTCAACCGGACGCTGCCCCGGCTCGCCGCGGCCCTGCACGAGGTGCCGGTGATCGGCTCGGTCGTCGGCACCCAGCGGGTGCGCGGCTTCGTCGAGTCGCCGGCGCACGTGTGCATCCTGGCGAACGTCGCGGTCGGCCAGCTCGGGGGCGTCCTCGCCGCGCTGCGCGGCGCGGGCAAGACCGTGTTCGTCAACGTGGACAGCTGCCCCGGTCTCGCCCAGGACCGGGGCGCGCTGGAGTTCCTGCGCGACAACGGCGCGCAGGGCGCGGTGAGCACCCGGCTGTCGCTGATCGAGAAGGGCCACTCGCTCGACCTGCTCACCATGATGAAGGTGTTCGTCACCGACCGCTCCAACCTGCGGCGCAGCCTGGACGCGGTGTCCCGCGGCCGCCCCGACCTGGTCGAGGTCATGCCCGCGCCGATCGCGGCGCGGCTCGACCCCGAGGCCAAGCGCCTGCTCAGCCCCTACGTCGCGGCCGGTTTCGTGGAGACCGAGCGCGACGCCGCCACCGCGCTCGCCCTCGGCGCGGCGGCCGTGGCCACCTCCGACCCCCGGCTCTGGCACCTGCGCCGCGAGCGGCTCGCCGCCGACGGCAGCGCGGCCGGGGCTCCCTCCAACGTCTCCACCGCGCCCACCGCCCCCTCCAAGAAAGGCAACGCATGAGCTTCGTCGTCGTCGCCCGCTACCTCGCCGCCCCCGGTGAACGGGACGGCCTGCTGCCCCTGCTGGACGAGATGGCCCGCGAGTCCCGGAAGGAGCCCGGCAACCTCGCCTACCGCGCGCACGTCGGCACCGAGGACGAGCGGCTCGTCGTCCTGTACGAGGAGTACGTCTCCGAGGAGGCGTTCAAGGCGCACTGCGAGACCGAGCACTTCCGGCGGATCGTGCTCGGGCAGATCGTCCCGAGGCTGGAGAGCCGCGAGGTGTACCGGCTGAGCCCGCGCGGGGAGGCGTGATGCGGACGCAGGCGGCGGTCCTCCGCGAGACGTCCCGACCCCGCCCCTACTCGGAGACCGCGCCCCTCGGCATCGAGGAGATCGAGCTCGGCGCGCCGCGCGGCGGCGAGGTGCTGGTGCGCATCGCCGCGGCGGGCCTGTGCCACTCCGACCTGTCGGTCGTGAACGGCGACCGGGTCCGTCCGCTGCCGATGGCCCTCGGGCACGAGGCGGTCGGCGTGGTCGAGCAGGTCGGGCCGGGCGTGCGGGGCCTGACCGAGGGGCAGCACGTCTGCCTGGTGTTCGTGCCGAGCTGCGGACGCTGCAAGCGCTGCGACGAGGGCCGTCCGGCGCTGTGCGCGAACGCGGCGGCGGCGAACGGCGCGGGCGCCCTGCTGCACGGGCCGTCCCTGCTGCGGGACGCGGCGGGGGAGCTCGTCCACCACCACCTGGGCGTCTCGGCGTTCGCGCAGTACGCGGTCATCGCCGAGGAGTCGGCCGTGCCGATCCCGGACGACGTGCCGTTCGAGGTCGCGGCGCTGTTCGGCTGCGCCGTCCTGACGGGGGCCGGCGCGGTCGTGAACACGGCGGCCGTCCGTCCCGGGCAGTCGGTCGCGG
>NZ_JBFAOF010000572.1:0-4673 GCF_040675125.1 Spirillospora sp. NPDC049652
GCGCTGGCCGAGCTGGCGCTGCTCGGGTCGGGCTCCGCGCCCGACGCGCCGGACCCGGCCGTGCTCGACCGGGCGGCCGGGCTGCTCGCGCTCTGCCGGGGCGAGCACGGCGTCCCGGAGGACGAGGAGGCGGGCGCGGCGGACCTGCTCACGCGGTACGGCACCGCGATCCCCGAGTGGGTGTGGGGCGACCTGGTGCGCGGCGTGCCGTCCATGGGCTACGAGCTGGCCCGCGCGGTGCAGCGGTGGGCGCACGCGGCGGGCGCGTCCGAGGTCGCCGAGCAGTGCGCCGCGCGCGCCCTCTTCCAGGCCCCCGACCTCACCTCGGTCGTGCGGCTGACGACCGGCGGGACGCCGCGCGGCGAGATCGTCGCCGCCGTGTCCGGACGCGTCCGGAACGGCGCTCCCGACCTGCCCGAGGCGTTCGCCGAGTGCCCCGCCGAGCACCGCGACGCCCTGCTGGAAGGTGTCCTGAACGGGCTGCGCGCCGCGGACGAGCCGACCCGCAAGGCCGTCCTCACCGACGCGGCCTGCGACCTGCTCTACGACGAGCTCTACCTCCCCGCCAAGGCGGAGCCGCGACGGGCGAAGGCCGCGCGCCGCGCGACGTTCACGCCTCCGGCGGCGTTCGGAGCCGGGGACGTGGACGGTCGGAACCGGGCGCCCTCCCAGGCCGGTGACGTTTTCCGCGGTGCGGAGGAGGTCGCGGCGGAGGTTCTGGCGTCCGTCGGGCGCCGCACTCCCGCACGGCGGATCGAGGTGACCGGCGCGCTGCTGGAGCTGGGGCTCAGCGCGGTGGAGCTCGATCCGGTGTTCGGCGCGGTGTGGGGTGACGCGCCCGACGCCGCGGAGTGCCTGGAGTTGCTGGCGGCCCATCCCGAGGGGTGCGCGGAGCATCCGGCGCTCGGGGTGCTGCCGTCGCGGACGTTCATGAGGATCGCGACCGGTTACGGCGGGCTGGCGGAGGCGTCGACGCTGCGGCTGGCCGAACGGGTGCGGACGGTGCTGCCGGGCGGGACCGCCGACGCGGACGCCGCGGTCGTGCGGGCGCATGCCGAGGCGGTGACGGCGGAGAAGCCGGCGGACGCGGCGCGCGCCCTCGACGGCCTGCCGCGCGCGGGACGGCTCGCGGTGCGGGCGTTCGAGTCGGCGGCCGAGCGGCTGGAGCGGCGCGGCCCGGTGTTCCGGGCGGAGCTGCTGGCGGCGGCGTCGCCGACGGCGCGGGCCCGGCTCGGCGTGCAGTGGACGGGCGGCCCCGGCGCGCGGCGCGGGCGCGGGTCGGACGGCGAGCGCCGGGACGAGCTGGTGGAGGTGGCGCTGCGGCTGCGGGCCCGGGGGGTGCGCGAACCGGCGCTGGAGGAGTGGGCGCGGGGCGTGGCGTCCCGGTTCCTGGCGGCGCGGCACCTGGAGTCGCGGTTCGCCTCCGAGCCCGAACTGCGCGCGGCGCTGAAGGCGCTGCTCGACGACGCGCGGCGGGGGTGACGGGATGCCCGCCGTCGTCATCGGACTGCTGATCCTGCTGTGGCTCGCCGTCATGTACGCCGGGTTCGTCCTGGTGTTCCCGGTGCTGTTCCCGGCGGTGGTCGCCGCCGCCGGGCTCGCCGCGTTCGGGCTGTACTACCTGCACGCCGTCCGGGCGCTGACGCCGCGCGAGCGCGGCGGGCCGTCGCCGGTCGCCGAGCCCGCCGTGTCGTACCGGACGTACCTGCTCGGGCAGGCGTGGCGCGACTGGTGGACGATCACCAGGACGGTCGTGCCGCGCGTGTACGGGACGGCGCGCCGGGCGGTCACGCGGCTCACCCGGCTGCTGCTCGGGGGGCTGTGGGGGTTCTTCGCGTTCCCGTTCTGGCTGGCGCTGTGCGCGGGGATCGTGGTCGCGGCCGTCCCGGCGGCGGTGCTGGGGCTGGCGCTGACGGTCCTGTACGGAGCGGTCGCGGCGGTCGGGCTCGCGGCGTGGTCGGTGTGCGTGCTGACGCTGGCGGCGGTCGAGCGCGGGTTCATGGTGTACGGGCGGATCCTGCAGACCTGCCCGCATCCGTTCTGTTACGAGCGGATCGCCCTGCCGGTGTACGCCTGCCCCGGATGCGGGGCGCGGCACCCGCGCCTGACGCCGGGCGCGGCGGGCGCGTTCCGGCATGTGTGCAGGTGCGGGACGCGGCTGCCGACGACCGTCCCGCTGGGCCGGTTCCGGCTGGCGGCGTACTGCCCGCACTGCGAGGGACGGCTGCCCGAGCGCATCGGCCGCGTCCGGATCGAGCCGCTGCCGTTCGTCGGCGGCCCGGCGGCCGGGAAGACCACGTTCATGGTCCTCGGCATCCGCGCGCTGCACACGCGGGCGCGCGCGGCGCACGGGCGGCTGGCGTTCGTGGAGCGGCGGCACGCCGAGGCGTACGCGGCGATGGCCCAGGTGTTCAACTCGGGCGGGCGGCCCGCCAAGACCGGCCCGGAACTGCCGCTGGCGACGATGCTGGATGTCGAGCTGCCCGGCCGCGTCCGCCGCATCCTGTACCTGTTCGACCCGGCGGGCGAGCACTACACGGGCGCGACCGAGGTGGAGTCGCTGCGCTACCTGGACCACGGCGAGGCGCTGCTGTTCGTGGTCGACCCGTTCGCGCTGCCCTACGTCCGGCACTCGCTGGGCGAGTCGGAGCTGCACCTGGTCGAGGAGTCGGCGGGGACGTCGGAGGAGGACCCGGCCGACACGCTGCAGCGGGTCCTGAACGAGCTGCGCACGCGCCCGGACCGGGGCCGGCAGAAGCGGATCGGCGTGATCGTCACCAAGCTGGACCTGCTGGTCAAGACCGAGGTCGGCCGGGACGTCACGGCGGGCGGGCTGCGCGACTGGCTGGCCGCCGTCGGGCTCGGCAACTCGGTGCGGTCGCTGGAGCAGGTCGCGGCCGAGGTGCGGTTCTTCGGCTCGGGGCTGTCCACCCCGCAGGGCGAGGTCGCCGACCTGCTGCTGTGGGCCTCGGGGCTGGCGTCGGCGACGCCGCCGGCGCCGCCCGGGTCCGCGTCGCCGGAACTGATCGAGGAGGTGCCGGGGACCTCCCCGCTGCGCGCGCCGTGGCCGGTGCGCGGCCGCGATCCGGCGCTGGTGCCGCTCGGCTACCAGGTGGGCCGGTGGTCGGTGCTCGGCGGGCTGTCGGCGGCCGGGCTGGCGCTGCTCGTCACGGTGGGCCTCAGCGCGACGCTGCTGCTGGACGACGTGAAGATCCACTTCCCGTTCTTCTTCTGACCGCCCCCGCCCCCGCTCCCGCCTGCGGCGATCACACGATGTGAGGGGCCCCACACCCGTTCCGGCATAACCGGTGACGGCACTGCGTTAGGTTGATTGAAGTTTCAACCGTTAGCAGTGAGAAAGGGTTCGCGATGACCGCCCTGCACCCCGACGTCCGGCCGACCGGCGCGCTCGAACTCGACGCGTCCGCCCAGGACCTGCTGTTCCGCGAGGCCCGCACCGCCAACGCCTTCGCCGCCGACCCGGTGTCCGACGAGCAGCTCCAGGCGATCTACGACCTGGTCCGGTTCGGCCCGACCGCGATGAACAGCCAGCCGATGCGGCTGGTGGCCGTCCGCACGCCGGAGGCCCGCGAGCGCCTCGTCCGGCACATGTCGGAGGGCAACCGGCCGAAGACGGCGTCCGCGCCCCTCACGTTGATCGTCGCCGCCGACACCGGCTTCCACGAGCACCTGCCGACCGTGTTCCCGCACGCCCAGGGCGCGCGCGACGCGATGGAGGCCAACCCCGGCCGCGCGGCCATGGCCAGGTTCAACGCCGCCCTGCAGCTCGGCTACCTGATCGTCGGGATCCGCGCGGCCGGCCTCGCCGCCGGGCCGATGACCGGCTTCGACGCCGAGGGGGTCCGCGCCGAGTTCCTGGAGGGCACCGGCCACGAGGCGATCGCCGTGGTCAACGTGGGCCGGCCCGGCCCGGACGCCTGGTTCGCGCGCAACCCGCGCCTCGCCTACGACCAGGTCGTCACCGAGGTCTGATCCGGCGGCCGGCCGATCCCGCGCCGCCCGCGAGCGCGTGCCGCCCGTGGGCGCGTGCGGCCCCCGTGCCCGTGCCGCCCCCGCGCCCGTGCCGCCCGCGAGCACGGGCCGGGTCGTTGACGGGCCTCCCCGGGGCGTCCTAGGTTTCCGGGATACGCGAGGAGGCCCCATGCCCGCCGTCGAGATGCCCGCCGTCGAGACCGCGCGCGGACCGGTCGACGCCGCCGCTCTCGGCCGGACGCTCATGCACGAGCACGTGTTCGTCCTGGACGACTACCACCAGCGCAACTACGGCACCGGGGCGTGGTGGGACGAGGAGGAGCGCGTCGCGGACGCGGTCGCCAAGCTCACCGGACTCGTCGAGCGCGGGATCACCACGATCGCCGATCCCACCGTCTGGGGGCTCGGCCGGTACATCCCGCGCATCCGGCGGATCGCGGACCGCGTCCCCGGGCTGAACATCATCGTCGCGACCGGCCTCTACACCTACAACGACCTGCCGTTCCCGCTGCACCACCGCGGGCCCGGCACGGTCCTCGGCGGGCCGGACCCGCTCGTCGCCGACTTCGTCCGCGACCTCACCGAGGGCATCGCGGACACCGGCGTGAAGGCGGCCTTCCTCAAGTGCGCCGTGGACACGCCCGGCTTCACCCCGGGCGTCGAGCGGGTGCTGCGCGCGG
>NZ_JBFAOF010000573.1:0-4670 GCF_040675125.1 Spirillospora sp. NPDC049652
CGCTGGGGGACGCCGAACGGGTCCGCGCCGCGGAGCTGGTCGAGGCCGCCGGCGGGCGCGACTGGACCCGGGGGCGCGCCGCCGAGATGGTGGCGGAGGCGCTGGCCGAGCTCGACGCCGCCGAGCCGATGGGCGCGGCGGCCGAGCACCTGCGCGACCTCGCCCGCCTGGTCACCGCCCGCGACCACTGACCGTCCGCGCTACTGGCCGCCCGCGCTCCTCGATCACTCCGCCGAGGCGACCTGGGCCCGGTGTCGCGGCGTTCCCGCCGTCACGCCGGGCCCGGCTCCTCACCGCCGGAGGGCCAGGTGGTGAGCAGCAGGTGGAGCGCCTCCAGCGCCTTGTCCCAGGACGCCTGGACGTCGCGGGGGTGGCCGAAGGCGCCGTTCGCCTCCAGGGAGATGAAGCCGTGGAAGGCGCTGCGCAGCAGCCGGACGGCGTCGGTGAGGTCGGGGTCGGGCAGCGCGTAGGCGCGCATCATCGCGATCGTGACCTCGACACCGCGTGACCCCTTCACCTGGGCCATCAGCTCCGCGTCTTCGGGCCGGACCGGGATCTGCATGGCGGCGTAGCGGCCGGGATGCTCGCGGGCGTAGTCGCGGTAGGCGTTGGCGAAGGCGACCAGGGCGTCGCGCCCGGCGCGTCCGGCGACCGCCTCGGCGATGCGTTCGGCCTGCTCGTCGCCCGCCTGGAGCGCGACCCGGCGGCGCAGTTCGGCCAGGCTCCGGATGTGCGAGTACAGGCTCGCGTCGCGGACGCCGAAGCGGCGCGCGAGCGCCGAGACCGTCACGTTCTCGATCCCGTGCTCGTCGGCCATCTCCGCCGCCGCCTGGACGATCTTGTCGACCGTCAACCCGGCCCGGACCATGCTTCCCCCTCGCGTGCGTTCGGACGCCGCTCAGCCGCTGCGGGCGTAGCGGGCGGGCGGGACGCCGACCGTGGCGGTGAAGTCCCGGACCAGGTGGGCCTGGTCGAAGTAGCCGAGGTCGGCGGCGAGGGCGGCCCAGTCGACGGCGTCGCCCGCGCCCGCGCGCGTCGCGGCCTCGTGCAGGCGGGCCCGGCGCATCACCCACTTGGGGGTCACGCCGACGTACTCGGCGAACAGCCGCTGCAGCGTGCGGGTGGACACGCCCAGGGACTCGGCGGCCTCCTCCACGCGCAGCAGCTCGGGCCGGGCGGTGATCCACTCGACCATCCCCGCGACCTCGGCGGCGGCCGGGTCGGGCTCGGGGAGCCGTTCCAGCAGGAACGCCTCGGCGAGCGCGGCCATCCGGGCGGTCTCGCGGCCCGCCATGACCTGCCCGGCGAGGTCCGCGACGCCGGGCCCGAAGACCTCGGCGGCCGGGACCCGGCGGTCGGTGAGGTCGCTCACCGGGCCGCCGGCGAACGGCCGGAAGCAGCCCGGCCGGAACTTCACCCCGAACACCTGGCCCTCGCCCTCCAGGCGGCGCACGAACAGGTCGCGCACGACCCCGTAGACGAGGGGCCCCTCGTCCTCGAAGACCAGGTGGACGCTCGGGTACGACAGGACCTTGCTGTCGTGCGGCTCGGCCACCCGCCACCGCACGTGCCAGTACAGCTCCACGAACCGGGCGGCATCGGGGGACGGGTCGTGCCGTCCGGTCTCGACCGCCTCCACGTGCCGCGCCGGGTACAGGACGCCCCGTGCCACGTTCTCCACACCCCCACCCTAGCTGTCGCGAATCTCCAAGAACGCGAGGTGGCGGGCCCCCTAGCCTGATCGTCATGAGGGACCTGCACAGCCACATGAAGGAATGCGCCGCCGAGGCGGCGCGCGTCGCGCGGAACGTTCCGGACGGCCACTGGGACGACACGACCACGTGCGCCGACTTCGACCTGCGGACGCTGGTGAACCACTGGGTCCTGTACACCTCGCACGGCCTGGAGCACCGGGCGCGCCGCGAGACGCTCCCGGAGGAGCTGACCGGGCGGGACTTCACCGCCGACCCGGAGTGGGCCGCGGCCTACGCCGTCCAGCTCGACCGGGCCGTCGCCGCCTGGGCCGACCCGGAGGTCTGGGAGGGCGACATCGACCTCGGGGAGATGACGGTGCCCGCCGCGCAGATCGCCGGCATGGTGATCAAGGAGATGGCGGTGCACGGCTGGGACGTCGCGGTCTCGACCGGCCAGCGGTTCGAGATCTCGCCGGAGGCCGCCGCGTTCGTGTTCTCGGTGGTGGAGGAGAACGCCGAGATCTACCGGCGGTACGACGGCTTCGCCGAGCCGGTCGAGGTCGACGCGTCCGCGCCGGTCTTCGAGCGGGCGCTGGCGCTCTCCGGCCGCGACCCCCACTGGAAGCGGTGACCGGCACCGCGCTGCTCTGAACTGCGCGGTCAGCCGCACTGCGCGGTGACCTGCCATGACGTGGTGATCCGCGTCGCGTTCCGACGCCGGGCGGCCCGGCGGGTGATTTGCCGGGCCGCTGGTGATTTTCGATTGTATGTTCGATTAGTGTGGTCGGCATGACGTCCGAGCACGTGCCCTTCCTGTGCCCGCGCGGGCACCGCCTGGGGCCCGGCCGCGTGATCGTCGGCTGGTCCCCGTGCGGCTGCCCGCCGTGCCTGGAGCGGGGCCGGGGCCTGCGCGGCCACCGCACCTACCTCTGCCTGACCTGCAAGGACGAGCACGTGACCACCATGTGCTACATGCCCCAGCACATCCCGACGCCGGACACGCCCTACCGCTGGCCGTGACCCGCGCGGCGTCCGGGCGCGGGCGCTTTCCGGTGCGCTATTCGGTGCGCAGGGCGGTGGACGTGCGGGTCCGGGCGGCCCATCCGGCGGGCAGCAGGGCGCCCACGACCGCGATCAGCACGCCGCCGAGCAGCAGGACGGCCACCAGCGGCGCGTCGTAGACCGCCACGACGGCGGCGGGGACGCCGGTCCCGGCGGCCTCGCCCATCCGCGGCACGACGGCCGCGTGCAGCGCCGTCCCGAGCGGGACGCCGGCCGCCGCGAAGCACAGCCCGACGAGCCCGACCGTGGTGATGATCATGGTGACGACCTGCCTCGGCGCCATCCCGAGCGCCTTGAGGACGCCCAGGTCGTGGACGCGTTCGCGGGTGTCCAGCACGACCGTGTTGAGCACGCCGAGCCCGGCCACCACGACCAGCAGGACGGTCAGCATCCCGGCGAGGGTGTCCATGGCGACGATCGTGGGGCTGATCTGGATGGTGTTCCGGTCGGCGGACCCGCCCACCGCCGCCAGGGCGCCGTTGAGCGTCTTGGCATAGGCGGCCGCGTCGGCGCCGTCCCGGACGTCGATCTGGAACTCGGTCATCCCGGGGTCGAAGCGGATGTCGAGCGGGGCTGTGGACGCGGCGTCGGTCAGCACGTCCATGCCGTCGTCGCGCAGCATCATGACCTCGCCGACGATCCGGACCCGGGCCGTCCGGCCCGCGTTGGTCAGCGTGATCGTGTCGCCGATCCGCGTCCCGGTGGCCTTCAGGAGCCGGGACGGCGCGACCGCCTCGCCGGGGCCGTGGAACCAGCGGCCGGACACGAGCTCGTACGCGCCCCACGTCGCGTCCCCGGTGTAGGCGGTCAGGGAGACGGCCGTGGTCAGCCCGGCGACGCCGATCCGCGCCTGGGACGTGGTGAAGTACCGGCGGGTGCCCGGCTGCGCCTCGATCGTCCGGGCGACGGCGGCGGTGTCGGCGGGCTTCGGCATGCCCGGCGGCCTGCCGTTCGGAGACCGCCGTCCGGCGTTCGGCGCCTCGGGCGCGCCGCCACCGGGGGCCGTGCCGGGAGGCGGGGGCGCCTCCTGCGAGTCCGGGCCGGGGCCGGGACGGCCCAGGGTGTGGGCGACGACGTCTCCGGGTTCGTCCCGGTTCAGTCCGCTCTCGATGCGGTGCAGGGAGAGGGCGAGACCCGTCCCGAACACGACGGCGGCCGTGCCGAGCATGAGCGCCAGGCCCATCGCGACCGACCGCGCCGGACGCGCGAACGGCGCGGCGAGGCCGAGGCTCAGCGGGCGCGGCAGCGGCAGTCGGCCGAGCAGGCGGCGGACCGTCCGGCCCCGGCCCGGACGCGGCGCGCGTCCGACCGCGATCGCCACCGCCGCCCGGAGCCGTCCGGCGCGGAGCGCGGGGACCAGGGCCGTGACCGCGACGGCGGCGAGCGCGGCGGCGGCCACCGCGACGTTGATCCACGGCGCGACGGCCCGGGCGCCGGTCTTGTAGGCGGTGCCCTCCTGGCGCAGCGCCGGGAGGGCCAGCAGGTTGCCGAACACGACGCCGAGGCCCGTCCCGATCGCGGCGGGGATCAGCGCCTTGCCCACGTACCCGGTGACGACCTGCGCCGGCGTGAAGCCGAGCGACTTCAGCACGCCGATCCGGTGCGTCGCGGCGGCGACGGCCGCGTTCACCACGACGCCGATCGTCAGCACCGACATCACGAGCGCGAGCAGCCCGAACGCGACGATGAACGGCACGAACGTCGCGGTCTCCCGCTCCGCGAGGTGCCGGATCTCCAGGTACGAGCCCGCGCCGGTCAGCGAACCGGGCGGCGCGGCGGCGGCGACGGCGGCGCGGCCGGCCGCCATCTGCGCGTCGGTCGCCGCGTGCCGGAACCGGTAGAGCACCTGGTGGTCGGGGACCCGCCCGGTCAGCGCGGCCAGCGCGGTGAGCTGCGCGGGGACGGTCCACGCGT
>NZ_JBFAOF010000574.1:0-4663 GCF_040675125.1 Spirillospora sp. NPDC049652
CCGGGTTCGGCGAGCAGGGCCATGGCGGCGTCCAGGGCGAGCTGCCGGTTGCGCGCGGCGTCGGCGCGGCGGCGGGGTTCGGCGGGAGGCGGTGCGGCGGAGGACCGTGCGCCGGAAGGACGTGCGTCGGGAGACGTTGACAAGTGGAATGCTCCTTCCACATACTCGAACTGGAACGTGCATTTCAGTTCACTGTAGCGCGAAGGAGCCGTCATGACCGAGACCGTCCTGATCTCCGGTGCGAGCATCGCCGGGCTCACGCTGGCCCATTGGCTGGTCCGGCACGGCTTCCGGCCCACCGTCGTCGAGCGCGCACCCCGGCTCCGGTCCGGCGGCAACGGGGTCGACATCCGGGACGACGCGGTCGCGGTGGCCGAGCGTACGGGGATCATGTCCAGGGCGCGCGAGCTGGCCGCCGACGTGCACGGGATGAAGTTCGTGGACGCCGCCGACCGCGCCGTCGCGCGGATCGACACCCGGGGCGCCGGCTCGGTCGAGATCATGCGCGGCGACCTGGTGGCGCTGCTGAGCGAGGCGACCGACGTGGAGATCCTGTTCGGCGACTCGATCCGCGAGCTGGAGCAGGACGCCGACGGGGTGTCGGTCACCTTCGAGCACGCGCCCGCCCGCCGCTTCGACCTGGTGGTCGGGGCGGACGGGATGCACTCCACCGTCCGGCGGCTGGCGTTCGGGCCGGAGGAGCGGTTCGTCCGGTTCAAGGACCACTACTTCGCGTTCGCCGACGCCGACGCGTCCCTCGGCGAGGACCGCTGGGTCACGATGTTCAACACGCCCGGCAAGATGACCGGGATCTACCGGTCGGGCAAGCACCCGCAGGCCAAGGCGTACTTCATGTTCCGTTCCCCGCCACTGGACTACGACCACCGCGACGCCGCCGAGCACAAGCGCCTGGTCGCGGAGGCGTTCGCGGGCCACCCGTGGCGGCCGACCGCGGGCCTGCTCGCCGCCGCGCTGGAGGACCCCGAGTTCTACTTCGACGCACTCGCCCAGGTGCACATGGACTCCTGGGCGAACGGACGCGTCGCGCTCGTCGGCGACGCCGCGTGGTGCGCGTCCCCGGCCTCGGGGGCGGGCGCGGAACTGGCCCTGGTCGGCGCATACCGGCTGGCCGGGGAGTTGGCCGCCGCAGGCGGGGACCACCGCGTCGCGTTCGCGCGCTTCGACGCCGTCCACCGGCCCCTGGTCGAGCTCAAGCAGCGGATCGGGGCGAACGTCCGGCTCATGCTGCCGAGGACGGAGAACGGACGGCGCGTCCGGGATGTCCTGGCACGATCGCCGCTGATGCGGGCCGCCGGGGCGGTCGAGCGCCGTCTCCAGGGCAGGAACGCGCGGCCGCTGCCCGAGTACCGCCGCGTCGGCCGTCCGATGGTGTGACGTACGCCACCGTCACAGCCGGACGACGGCGAGCGTCTTGTGGGCGGCAGAATCAGGACGAGTGGGGGGCGACCATGGATGAGAAGACCCGACCGGCGGCCGGGACGGCCGATCCGGCGACCGAGGCGTTCGTCGAGCACCGCAATCTGCTGTTCACGGTCGCCTACGAGATGCTCGGGTCGGCCGCCGACGCCGAGGACGTCCTCCAGGAGACCTGGCTGCGCTGGACGGGCGTGGACCTCGACGGCGTGCGGGACCGGCGGGCGTACCTCGTCCGGATCACCACGCGGCAGGCGCTGACCCGGCTGCGCACACTCGGCCGCCGCCGCGAGTCCTACGTCGGGCCGTGGCTGCCCGAACCGCTGCTGACCACGCCGGACGTCGCCGACGACGTCGAACTGGCCGACAGCGTGTCGATGGCGGTGCTGCTCGTCCTGGAGACGCTCACGCCGACCGAGCGGGCCGTGTTCGTGCTGCGCGAGGTGTTCGGCCTCGACTACGACGAGATCGCGGCGGCGGTGGACAAGGCCCCGGCGGCCGTCCGGCAGATCGCGCACCGGGCGCGGGCGCACGTGGCGGCGCGGCGTCCGCGCGAGGCGGTGTCGGCCGTCGAGACCCGGGACGCCGTGGAGGCGTTCCGCCGCGCGACCGAGACCGGCGACCTCCAGCGGCTGCTGGACGTCCTCGCGCCCGACGTGGTCCTGCTGACCGACGGCGGCGGGGTCGTGCGGGCCGCGCTGGAGCCGTTCACCGGCGTGGACGTGGTGGCCGGGGTGCTGGCCCGGCTCTCCGGCGCGGTGACGCTCGAACCGGTCGACGTCAACGGCCACCCCGCGCTGCTGCTGCGCCGCGACGGCGAGCTCGACTCGGTGCTCGGGGTCCAGGTCCGGGACGGGCTCATCAGCGGGCTGTACGCCGTCCGGAATCCCGAGAAACTGTCTGCCATCGGACGCGAGACGACGCTCCGTCGCTGACGAACGGGAGAATCACGATGTCATATCCGGACGCGACCTATCTGGCGGACAAGGGCGAGAACAGCGCCGTGTTCCGCACCGCCGGCACCCCGCCGGAGCTGGTCATCGGCAGCCGCACGCAGGTGCGCTACCTGGCGACCGGCGAGAGCACCGACGGGCACTTCGGGCTGTACCGGTGGGAGATGGGCGCGGAGCAGACCGGCGGATCGCCGCACTTCCACCGGACGTTCTCCGAGTCGTTCTACGTGCTGGACGGAACGGTGAGCCTGTTCAACGGCGACACCTGGACGAAGGGCGAGCCGGGCGACTTCCTGTACGCGCCGCCCGGCGGCGTCCACGCGTTCAAGAACGAGGACGGGCCGGCGACGATGCTGGTGCTGTTCGCGCCCGGCGCGCCCCGCGAGCCGTACTTCGAGGAGCTGGCCGAGATCGTCCGGACGGGGCGGCGGCTCAGCGACGAGGAGTGGACCGAGCTCTACGAGCGCCACGATCAATTCATGGTCTGACCTGCGAGAAGGGCCGCCTGGGAAGCTCCCGCCCAGGCGGCCCGGCCGATGCCCCGACCAGGTGGGAGCTTCCTGGGGGCCCGGTTCACTCGGGCCGGACGTTGTGGTTGCCGGCGAACAGGTTCGCGGGGTCGTACTGCTGCTTGACCGCCGCGAGGCGCTTGCGGGTCTCCGCCGGGTAGACCGCGGCGACGTCCTCGTCCGTGGCGGTGGTGAGGAAGTTCGCGTAGGCGCCGCTGGTGTGCGGGGCGAGCTCGGCCCAGACCGCGTCCAGCGCGGGACGGGCCGCCGCGACGACCGGCTGCGGACCGCCGATGGTGGTTACGAACATCAGCTCCGCGCGGCGGTGCGCGTAGGCGGTCGCGTCGTCCGGCACCCGGGACACGGCCCCGCCGACGCTGCGGACGGAGAAGAACGGCGATCCGGCCGCCGAGGCGACCTCGGTGATGACGCGCAGGGTCTCGGGGACCGACTCGCTCTCGACGAAAGCGGCGCGGGTGAAGAAGGCGATTCCGGGCGGCGGGGCGGTTCCTTCCTCAAGGATTTCGGCATAGGGCCGCAGCGTGACATCGTCGGACACCACCGTGCCCAGTCGGCGAAGGGGGTCGATGGCCGCCGCCGCGCTTTCCGCGTCGTCGCCGTCGAAGGCGACGAGAACCTCGATCGGGGCATTCTGGCCGCCCGCGAAGGGATTGGCGAAGTTCACGACGGAGCTGAGTTCCTCCGGCGCGGTGCGCAGGTGGTCGGCCCAGCCCTGGAGCACGGCGGGCAGCTCCGCGGCGGGGAAGGTGAGCTTGCCGAAGTGGACGTCGGTGGTCGGGTGCGCGGCGAACTCGAAGGCGGTCACGATCCCGGCGTTGCCGCCGCCGCCGCGCAGCGCCCAGAACAGCTCGGGGTTCTCGTCCGCGCTCGCGCGCACGACGTCCCCGGCGGCGGTGACCACCTCGGCCGCGACCAGGCTGTCCAGGGCCAGGCCGTGCTTGCGGACCTTCCAGCCGATGCCGCCGCTCAGCGTCAGCCCGCCCACGCCGACGCTCCTGGTGTCGCCGGAGGAGATCGCCAGGCCGTGCGGTGCGAGCGCGTCCGCGACCCGGCCCCAGGTCGCCCCGCCGCCGATCCGGACGACGCGCCGGTCCCCGCCCGCGATCTCGACGTCCGCGAGCCGGGCGAGGTCGATGACGACGCCTTCGTCGTTCGTGCCGAATCCGGCGAAGGCGTGGCCGCCGCCGCGCACCGACAGGAAAAGGCCGGCCTCGGCCGCGAACCGGATTCCCGCCCGCACATCGTCCACATTTCCGGGGCGCAGGACATAGGCCGGGCTTCCCTGCGCCAGAACCGAGCGGGACGCCGTTTCGTACTCCGCGCCGCCCGGTTCGATGATGTCGCCGCCGAAGTCACGACGGAGGTTGTCGATTGCCGAAGTCATGGCGTTTCCCCGATCAGTTGTTCCGCCAGGTCGTACACATGACGACGGCCGAGCGGAATTTGTGACGGAGAGGAGAGCGTGACCTACGCCACAGGAAAGGAGGGGCGGTCACGCGACGGCGGATTCGGCCTCCGGCTCGGCGGGCAGTGCGTCCCCGGCCTTGGGAGCGCGCGGACGCGTCACCAGCGTGAGGACGGCCAGCCCGATGAAGAGGACGGCCGAGACGACACCGATGACGTGCAGGCTCGTGGTGAACGCCTCGCGCGCGGTGTGCAGCAGCGCCGCGCCCTCGTCCGCGGGCAGGTGGCGGCTCGCGGCGACCGCGCCCGCGAGCGAGTCGGACGTGCCGTCCGTGCCGTCGC
>NZ_JBFAOF010000575.1:0-4660 GCF_040675125.1 Spirillospora sp. NPDC049652
GGCGCGCCCGCGTGTGGCAGCTCTACCTCGCCGCGTCCGCGCTGGCCTGCGAGAGCGGACGGGTCGGCGTGCACGCCATCACCGCCGTCCGCCGCGACCGCGACGGACGCGCCGGAACCACCCTCGTCGAAGACCGAGCCGTCCTCCGCCGCTGACACCCCGTCGCACCGCCCACGCCGGAGCGTCCGGTGGCCGGGCCAGAGGCGGTCCGGCGGGCGCGGACGAGCCTCTTGGTTCCGGGGCGGAGGACGCGCGGCGGCGGGACGAGTCGGTCATTGGGCGTTGGAGGGGGGATTTCGCCCTCGGGATTGCAGGTTTCGGTCGCTGAACCGGTCACGGTCGTGAATTAGTTCCGGTGAATTGCGCGTACCGCCGGTATGCTGACGCCGCCCCTGTAGCCCAACGGCAGAGGCAGGCTCCCTAAAAGAGCTTTTGTGTCGGTTCGAATCCGACCAGGGGCACCAGCGAGCCCCCGGCCCCTCGACGGCCGGGGGCCTCCGCGTCCGAGGATGCGGCGTCCCCGGGCCTCCCCGGCCCACCGCCTCCGATGCCGCCCGAAATGGCAGTGAAAGCGATCAATATCGGTTTTGTTCGGCGGGATGTTCGCGGCCGGAGAGTCCCCGGGAGGGCACGAACAGCCCCTCGCCGGAAGCGGAGACCGGCGAGGGGCTGTTCGTCTGCGGGAACTCTGCGCCACGGTCGTGCTCGCGTAGCGGCACGTCAGCGGGGACTGTCCTGTGACGGGTTCCCGCGAAGCTCTGCGGTTGTGCGACGCCGGTGTCCGGGGCCGGTGGGGCGCCGTTGGTCCGGCGTGGCGTCTCTTCAGTAGTGGCGTTCGCGCCGGGTCCGCTCGTGCTCGCGCACGAGGGCGGCGGCGTAGCCGTGTGAGAGGCCGTGTTCCTCGGCGAGCCAGGTCGTGCGTTCGTCGCAGCGAAGGAACGACGGGCCGTTCTCGATCGCGGTGAACCACTCGGGGATGTCACGTCCGGTGACTTGCGGAATGCGTGCGATGAGCTTGATGTGCGTCTCCGGCGAGTGGTTCAGTGACATAGGCACCTCCATGTCGCGGGGCTCTTCAGCTGACTGTGCAACACCTTGCCCAGATGTGACAACCCCCTAACGGGGACCTATCCATCACGTAACGTAGATCATTCGTAAAGCGATGTCCGCCGGTGAACGCGCAGGTGGCCCGGGTCCTCCATGGAAGAACCGTGGAAAACCCGGGCCACGCTGGTATGACGCTCGGTGTTCTAGGCGGCCGGACGACCCTCCGGCCGCGGGATCAGGACAGCCGCTCGACGACCATCGCCATGCCCTGGCCGCCGCCGACGCACATGGTCTCCAGGCCGAACTGCTTGTCGTGGAACTTCAGCGAGTTCAGCAGGGTCGAGGTGATCCGCGCGCCGGTCATGCCGAACGGGTGGCCGACCGCGATCGCGCCGCCGTTGACGTTCAGCCGGTCCATGTCGATGCCGAGCTGCTCGGCGGACGGCAGCACCTGCGCCGCGAACGCCTCGTTGATCTCGACCAGGTCGATGTCGCCGATGCTCATCCCGGCCTTGGCGAGGGCCCGGCGGGACGCCTCGACCGGCCCGAGACCCATGATCTCCGGCGACAGCCCGGACACGCCGGTCGACACGACGCGGGCGAGCGGCGTGATGCCGAGCTCGGCGGCCTTGGTGTCGCTCATCACGATCACGGCGGCGGCGCCGTCGTTCAGCGGGCAGCAGTTGCCCGCGGTGACCGTGCCGTCCGGCCGGAACACCGGCTGGAGCTGGGACACCTTCTCGTAGGTGGTGCCGGCGCGCGGGCCGTCGTCCTTGCTGACGACCGTGCCGTCCGGCAGCTCGACGGGGGTGATGTCCTGCGCCCAGAAGCCGTTCTCGTTGGCCTTCTCGGCGAGGTTCTGCGAGCGGACGCCGAACTCGTCCTGCGCCTGCCGGGACACCCCGTACGCCTGCGCGACGTTCTCGGCGGTCTGGCCCATCGCGATGTAGACGTCCGGCAGCGCGCCGTTCTCGCGCGGGTCGGTCCACACCTCGGCGCCGCCCTCGGCGCGCTTGGCGGTGCGCGCCTCGGCGTCGGCGAACAGCGGGTTCTGCGTGTCGGGCAGGCCGTCCGAGCTGCCCTTGGCGAACCGCGACACCATCTCGACGCCGGCCGACACGATCACGTCGGCCTCGCCCGCCTTGATCGCGTGCAGCGCCATCCGGGTGGTCTGGAGCGAGGACGAGCAGTACCGGGTGATCGTCGCGCCCGGCACGTTGTCCCAGCCGAGCAGCACCGACACCACGCGGCCCATGTTGTAGCCCTGCTCGCCGCCGGGCAGGCCGCAGCCGAGCAGCAGGTCGTCGATCTGGTCCGGGCCGAGCTGCGGGACCTTGGCCATGGCCGCCTGGACCATGCGCGCGGTGAGGTCGTCGGGGCGCAGGTCCTTCAGCGACCCCTTGAAGGCCCGTCCGATGGGGGAACGCGCGGTCGCGACGATGACTGCCTCGGGCATTGCGTGACTCCCTGTTCTTCGGGACCTTCCGGTCCGGTCTCCTGCCGCCCGGCGCGCCTGGGTTACTCGCCGGTCACCTCCGCAATGTAGCCGCTGCCTCCGGCCCCCGTACACGCCGGGTCCACCCCCCGGCCCGAAGGACGCGCACCCCCTGCCCGAAGGGCGCACCCGCCACTCGATGAGGCCGCACCCGCCACCTGAAGAGGCCGCTCCCGCCGCCCGATGAAGGTCGCGCCCGGCATCCGAAGGGCGCGTCCCCGCCGCGCGAAGGGCGCGCGCCTGCCGCGCGAAGGGCGCGGACCGGGCGTGCGGACGGTGGCGCGCGGGGCGTTCGCGGCGGGGCGGGAGGCGCGTGGTTCGAGGCGCAGGGGCAGAGGGGACGGGGTCAGGAGCCGTACATGCCGGGCGCGGTGCCCTTCGCGTCGCGCAGCGCGTGCAGCGTGCCGGACTCGTCCCGCCAGACGCGCCAGCCGCCGGTCGCGCCGGTGTACCAGGCGGGCGGCGGGCCGGGGTCGGGGATCCGGCCGCCGGTGCCCAGGTCGTAGGCGCACAGCGGGGCGACGGGGGAGAAACCCGGCATGTCGTTGATCTTCAGCGTGGCGGGCCGGACGGAGCAGAACGACCAGGTGCGCAGTCCGCGCGCCGGGACCGGCGCGGCGTTGCTCAGCGCGACCGCGCGGCCGGGACGGTCCGGCGCGAGGAAGCCGATCCGGCTGAGATCGGCCGGGAGCGCCAGCGACCAGGGCGAGCGCGGCGCGCGGTCGGCCGGGACCGTCGCGGTCGTCCGGCCGGTGCCCGGGTCGAGCCGCTCGAAGCCGCCGTCCCCGCCGTCCGGCGTGACCTGCCGGGTGATCAGCGCGACCGCCGGGCTGGCGCTCGGATAGACCCGCAGCAGCCGGGGACGCGCCCAGACCCGGCCGCCGTCCGACAGCCGCACGGCGAAGAACCCGAACGCGGTCGGCGTCCGGTCGCGGCCGGACGGGTGGGGGCCGAGGTAGCCGACGAGCGTGTCGCCGAGCGACCCGAACGCCCAGCCGCCGGCGAGGTCCGCGCCGCCTCCCACGGCGTCCTCGACCGGGTAGGTCCACAGGATGCGGCCGCTGCGCAGGTCATGGGCCTCCAAGGACGGATGCCGCGCCATGCGGAGCACCACTACGCGCGAGGCGTCCGCCCACTCGACCTCGGCGACGCCGCCGATGCGCCACAGCTCCTTACCGTTCGCGGACGGATCGAGCGCCACGAACCGCGCGTCTGTGCCGGACGTCCGCTCCGCCACGCACAGCATCCGGCCGCACGCCTGCGGGCCGAACGTCGACCGGACGTCCCGCGTCCACAGCCGAACACCGGTCCGGGCGTCCCGCGTGGCGAGGACCGCGCCCCGGTCATCCGGTTCGATCGCCGAGACGAAGCGTCCGGACACGGCCGGAGGCGCGACGCCCTGGTCCGGGGTACGGCCCCGCATCGTCGCGGGCTCCGCCCACAGGCGCTTCCCTTCGGCCAGGTCGAAGGTGTCGGTCTCCAGCTCCCCGTCGGAGCGGAGGGCCGTCACCGCCGCGATCCCGTCCCCGGCCACGGCCTTGCTCACCACGTCCAATCCGGGTGCCGACCAGCCCAGGGACGCCGTCGCGTCGCTCCCGCCGCCCGAGCATCCAGTGAGCGCGGCGGCGGACACCGCGGCGACTCCCACCGCCGTGATGCGCGCCGCCGTGATGCGCGCCGCCGTGATGCGCGACGCCGTGACGTTCGCCACCGACGCGGCCACCGTCCCGGGCCCCGCCCACGGGCCCCGCGCCTTCCGCACCCAGCATGAGCCCATCGCGGCCCCTCACTCCCGCACCGGACCTACCGATTAATGCGGAAAGTAGCAGCGCGAACACGCAAAGGAAGCGGATTCTCCCAATCAGCGAACGGTCAGGCCGCGTCGGACTCGGCCAGGGACGGGGGCGGTGTGCGGCGGACGCGGCGGAGCAGCGTGGCCCAGCGTCCCCGGGGCCCGCGGTCGTGGCCCGCGACCCGCGTACCGCTGACCTCGGTGCCCGGCTTCTCGGCGGCCTCGACGGCGGCCAGGTAGACCGGCAGGACGCCTTCGCCGCGCCGCGCGTCGGGCAGCAGGTCCTGGTCGGGGTCGAGCGCCAGGGCGGCGGCCATCGACGGCAG
>NZ_JBFAOF010000576.1:0-4658 GCF_040675125.1 Spirillospora sp. NPDC049652
CGACGGACGCCCCGGCGGCGAGGTCCGCCACGGTCGGCCGCTGGAACACCTCGCGCGGCGACAGCGCGAGCCCGGCCGCGCGCGCCCGCGCCACCAGCCGCATCGCGATGATCGAGTCGCCGCCGAGGTCGAAGAACCCGTCGTCCAGGCCGACCCGGTCCACCTCCAGCACCTCGGCGAACAGCCCGGCGAGGATCGTCTCGGCCTCGGTGCGCGGCGCCCGGAACGGGCGGTCGGCGGGGGCCGCGTCGGGCACGGGCAGCGCGCGCACGTCGAGCTTGCCGTTGCCGGTGAGCGGCAGCGTCGGCAGCACCAGGACGGCGGACGGCACCATGTACTCGGGCAGCGCGTCCCCGGCGAACCGCCGCAGCGCGGCGGGGTCGGGCGCGGCGCCGGGGGCGGCGACGACGTAGCCGACCAGGCGCTTGGCGCCGGGCCTGTCCTCGCGGGCGACGACGGCGGCGTGCGCGACGTCCGGGTGCCGGACGAGCGCGGCCTCGACCTCGCCCAGCTCGATCCGGAACCCACGGATCTTGACCTGCTGGTCGACGCGGTCCAGGTACTCCAGGATGTGGCCCCGTCCCCGGTCCGCCTCGTCCGGGCCGTCCGCCGGGCACAGCCGGACCAGGTCGCCGGTGCGGTACATGCGGTCGCCGGGCGGCCCGAACGGGCACGCGACGAACGCGGCGGCGGTCAGGCCGGGCCGGTTGAGGTAGCCGCGCGCGAGGCCCGCGCCCGCCACGTACAGCTCGCCGGGCACGCCGACCGGGACGGGCCGCAGCGACCGGTCCAGCACGTACAGGCGGGTGTCGTCCAGGGCCGAGCCGATCGACACCGACGGGTCGTCGGCCGTGACCCGGCCGCGCGTCTCGTACAGGGTGGTGAAGGTGGTGACCTCGGTCGGGCCGTAGGCGTTGCGGACGGCGGTGTCCGGGCAGGCGGCGAGGACGCGAGCGACGGCGGCCGCCGATCCGGCCTCGCCGCCGAACTCCACCGCGCGCAGCGGCGCGAACACGCCCGGCCGCTCGGCCGCGACCAGGTTGAACAGGGACGTCGTCGCGAACAGGTGGGTGAGGCCCGCGTCGCGGACCGTCCGCTCCAGGACGTCGGCGTCGATCATGCCCGGCGGCGCGACGACGATGGTCGCGCCCGCGAGCAGCGGCCGCCACAGCTCCGCCGTGGACGCGTCGAACGCGTGCGCCGAGTGCAGCAGCATCCGGTCGCCCGGCTCCAGCCGGGTGCGGGAGTCGGTGGCGAAGTCGACCACGGCCCGATGGCTGAGGCCCACGCCCTTCGGCAGGCCGGTGGAGCCGGAGGTGAAGATCCCGTACGCGAGCTGGTCCGGGTGGACGGGCGCGAACGGCGCGGGCGCGAACGGCATGGGCGTGGCGTGCTCGTCCGGCCGCGCCCCCGGGCCGTCCACGACCAGCAGGGTGACGCCGCCCTCGGAGGCGTCGGCGAGCCAGGGGTTGCGCTCCAGCATCGCCCGGTCGGTGACCAGGACGGACGCGCCCACGTCGCGCATGAGCCACGCCACCCGGTCGGGCGGGTAGGAGTGGTGGACGGGCACGTAGTGCCCCCCGGCCTTGAGGATCGCCAGCGACGACACGACGATCTCGGGCGACCGCTCCAGCAGCGTCGCGACCGGCGTCTCGGGGCCGACCCCCGCGTCCGCGAGGCGACGGGCGAGCAGGTCCGCGCGGGCGTCCAGCTCGGCGTAGGTGAGGCGCAGGGTCCCGTCGGCGGTCTCCAGCGCGGGCGCGTCCGGCGTCGCCGCGACGTGCCGGGCGAAGACCTCCGTGACGGTCTCGGCGGGACGGTCCGTCTCCCGCCCGCTCCAGCTCGTCAGGACGTCGGCGCGCTCGTCGTCCGACAGCAGCGGCAGGTCGCCGACGCGGGTCGAGGGGTCGGCGTCCGCCAGCGTGCGCAGGAACCGGACGTGCCGCTCGTGGTGCGCGGCGACCTCCTCGGCCGTGTACAGCGCGGGGTTGGCGTCCAGGTCGAACCGGGTGCCCCGGCCGTCCAGGCCGTCGTAGATGTTGAACGCGATGTCCTCGGTGAGGCCGAGGACGAGGGCGTGCGCGGTGGCGCGGCTGCCCGCGAAGTCCGCCGTGTAGTCGAACGGCATGATGTTGACGACCGCGCCGTACAGCCGCCGCCCGTCGGCGAGCAGGCCGAGGTCGCGGCGCAGGTCCTCGACGCGGTACCGCTGGTGCCGCAGCGCGCGGGCGGTCGCCCGGGACACCGCGCGGGTCAGCTCCTCGACCGTCAGGTCCGGCGTGACGGCGACCCGCAGCGGGACGATGTTGGACATCATCGTCGGCGTCGCGCGGGCCAGCTCGGTGGTGCGGCCGGTGACGGCGAGGCCGAGGACGACCTCCTCGGTGCCGGTGACGCGGGCCATGTACGCCGCGGTCGCGGCGATCGCCATGCCGGGCGTGGCGGTGCGCAGCCGGCGGGCGGCGACGGCCAGGGTGGAGCTGTCGTCCGGTCCGAGGACGGTGGAGCCGCGCAGGAACTCCATGCTCGGCGCGGCGGTCCGGGAGGTGAGCGTGACGACCTCGGGAAGGTCGGCGAACCGCTCGGTCCAGTACTCGCGGTCCTTGGCGAAGCGGTCAGACGCCCGGTAGGCGGCCTCCTCGGCGAGCAGGGCGTAGTAGTCGCCCCGCTCCTGCGGCTCGTACTCCCCGCCCTCGGCGAGCCGGGTGTACAGCTCGGCGATGCCCGCGTTGAACATGGCGCCGGTGTAGCCGTCCACCGCGATGTGGTGCGCGCGCAGGTACCAGCGGTGCAGTTCGGGGCCGAGGCGAAGGAACCGCATCGTGTAGAGGCGTTCGCCGTACAGGTCCATGGGGGCGGCCATGTCGGCGCGGATCCAGGCGTCGGCGGCGGCGCGCGGGTCGGGCTCGGCCGAGAAGTCGAGAACGGGAAAGTACTCGTCGGCGTCTTCCTCGACGGTCTGGAACGGAATTCCGTCGCGTTCGACCAGCCGGATGCGAAGACCCGGCACCTCGTCTTTCGCGAGTTCCGCGATGCGTTCGAACAGCGCCGGCCGGAGCGGCCCCTCGATCTCGATGTACTGCGCGATGCAGATCGGCACCTCGGGATTGAGCTGCTGGGCGTACCAGACGCTCTGCTGCGCGGCCGAAAGCGGAACGAACTCGCTGGGGGACATCAAGTGGAACTTTCCCGGTCGAAGGGGGTCGGCGCTCCCGGGCGGCACGGACGTCGCCCATGCCGGGAAGCCACGCGAGAATGCGAAAAGCAATGAACACGAAAACCGTCGGGTTTCGCCTTTCCCCTTTCCCCGCGCCCGTTGGAAGGTCTCGCCCGGCACGCGCCCGGCCGTGGCGGGACACGCACGTCACCGGGGGTTCCCGGCCGCGTGTCCGGACGGGAGCGCCGCTGCTGTTCGCCCGGTGCCGAGTTCCCTCGACCCGCACCTCTACTCAGGAGTAGCAGGGGCTCAGTTAACCAGCCCCCCACATGCCTCGCAATCCCCCCGAAAGTAGAACTTGACCTCAGCAATCACTCACGGATGTGACAAATCCTCAAGTCTGAGCCTTCGCTGAGTGAACGCCGACGCGCGGGGTGTGACGAAGGTTCACGACCGAAACAGGCCAGTACGACTACTCCGAGTAGTCGAACTCGTGGACCACGACGGCCGCCGCGCCGACCCCCGGGTGCCGCTGCAGCACCGCCTCGATCTCGCCGAGCTCCATCCGCACCCCGGCGATCTTCACCTGCCTGTCCACCCGGCCGAGGTACTGCAGGACGGGCCGGTCCTCGCCGCCCGCGCCCGCGGGCAGCAGCCGGACGGCGTCGCCGGTCCGGTACAGCCGGCCGGTGGGCGAGTTCTCGAACGGATCGCGGAAGAACGCCGCGCGGGTGCGGTCGGGGTCGCCGAGGTAGCCACGCCCGACGCAGATCCCGCCGACGAACAGCTCGCCCACCTCGTCCACGTCGCACGCCGCCCACGTGTCGTCGGCGTTCCGGCGCAGCACGTACAGCCGCGAGTTGACGATCGGCGACCCGATCGGGAGCCGCAGAAGGTCCAGGTCGGGCGCGGTGACGGTGTGGTGGGTGACGTCGTCGGAGCACTCGGTCGGGCCGTAGGCGTTGAGCAGCCCGGCGTGCGGCATCGCCTCCAGCCAGCGGCGGGACAGCTCGGCGGGCAGCTCCTCGCCCGTCGCGATCATCCAGCGCAGCCCGCCGAGCGAGCCCGCGGGCGCGTCCGGCAGGTCGTCCAGCAGGTGCCGGACCATCGTCGGCACCAGCTCCACGACGGTGATGCCGCGCGCGTCCACCGCGCGCGCGAAGGCGACCTGGTCGTGCGCCACCGCGTCCGGGACGATCTCGACGCGGCCGCCGACCAGCAGCGGGCACACCATCTGCCACACCGAGATGTCGAAGCCGAGCGGCGAGGTCATCGCCAGCACGTCGTCCCCGGTCATGCCCAGGTCCACGATCTTGGCGTACAGATGGTTGACCATCCCCCGGTGCTCCACGACCGCGCCCTTGGGCTTGCCGGTGGACCCCGAGGTGAACAGCACGTACCGGGGCTGGTCGGGCGACTCCAGCCGCGCCTCGCCCCGCCACGGCTCGCACTCGCGCGCCGAGCTCGCCGGGACGACGCGGCAGCCCGCGGCCTCGGCGCC
>NZ_JBFAOF010000577.1:0-4650 GCF_040675125.1 Spirillospora sp. NPDC049652
GTCCACAACGCCTACGGGTACGGCCTGTTCACCGGCGGCATGGGCGTCCACCAGGGCGCGGTGAGGCTCGGCGCGACCGTCGTCCCGATGTCGGGCGGCATGACCGAACGCCAGGTCCGGATGATCGCCGACCTGCGCCCGGACGTCCTGACCTGCACCCCCGCGTACGCGCTGCGGCTCGGGGAGGCGGCCGCCGAGGCCGGCGCGGACGTGTCGTCCCTCAAGGCGGGGGTCTTCGGCGCCGAGCCCTGGTCGGAGGAGCTGCGTGCCGCGATCCAGGCCGTCCTGCCGCTGAAGGCGCTCGACATCTACGGCCTCTCGGAGATCATCGGCCCCGGCGTCGCGACCGAGTGCCTGGAGCAGGACGGCCTGCACGTCAACGAGGACCACTTCATCGTCGAGGCCGTCGATCCCGCGACCGGCGGGCCCGTCCCGGACGGCACGCCCGGCGAGCTGGTCTTCACCACCCCGACCAAGCAGGCGCTGCCGCTCGTGCGGTACCGGACCGGGGACGTCGCCTCCCTCGCGCGCGGCGCCTGCGGCTGCGGCCGGACGCTCGTCCGCATGAGCAAGGTCATGGGCCGCGCCGACGACATGCTCGTCGTCCGGGGCGTGAACGTGTACCCGAGCGAGATCGAGCGGGTCCTGCTCGGCTCCGGCCTGGTGGGCCCGCACTACCAGATCGTCGTGGACCGCCGCGTCGAGGCGGCCGTCCGCCTGGTCGTCGCGTGCGAGGCCGTCTCCGCCGGCGGGGAGGGCGACGGCCCGTCCGCCGAACTCGTCCGGCTGCTGCGCGCCGACCTCGGGCTGCACGCGGACGTCGCCGTGCTGCCCGCCGGGGACGTCCCGCGCGTCGAGGTGGGAAAGGCCGTCCGGGTCGTCGAGTGGACGGACGGCGCCCCGCCCCTCCCCGGCCTCGGCTAGCCCGCCCGCCGGGACGGCCGGCGACCCGGCGCTGCGGCGCTCTCCGCCGCTGGCTATTCTCGTCGGCATGACGCAAAAGCGGCGTTTGGGGATCATGGGCGGCACGTTCGACCCGATCCACCACGGCCACCTGGTGGCCGCGAGCGAGGTGGCGCACTTCTTCGCGCTGGACGAAGTGATCTTCGTGCCCACCGGCATCTCCTCGCACAAGCCCGAGCAGCGGATCACCCCGGCCGAGGACCGCTACCTGATGGCCGTGATCGCCACCGCGTCCAACCCCCGGTTCTCGGTCAGCCGCATCGACATCGACCGGTCCGGCCCCACCTACACGGTGGACACGCTCCGCGACATGCACGCCGTGCACGGCCACGACAACGAGTTCTTCTTCATCACCGGCGCCGACGCGCTGGCCAAGATGCTCGACTGGCACGACACCGAGGAGCTGTTCGAGCTGGCCCACTTCGTCGGCGTCACCCGGCCGGGGCACCGGCTCACCGACCCGGGCCTGCCCGACGGCCGGGTCAGCCTGATGGAGGTCCCGGCGCTGGCGATCTCCTCCACCGAGTGCCGCGACCGCGTCCACGCGGGCGAGCCGATCTGGTACCTCGTCCCGGACGGCATCGTCCAGTACATCAACAAGCGCGACCTCTACCACCACTGACCCCGCGCCGCTCCCGACCCCTGCCCCCAGCCCCGCGGCGGACGCGGCCGGAAAAGCGGTGGCGGCCGCCCCATACCCTGGAAGGCGACAGACCGCCGCGGCCGTCCCGGCCCGCCGGCGGCATACGACCGACGCCGGGGGAGCCGGCCCGCCGCCATGAGAGGCTGTGGCCGGAAACCACCCCCACAGGGAGGATCACGAGCGCACCGTGACCGCATCCGACAGGGCCGCCAAGCTGGTCCGGCTCGCCGCCGAGGCGGCGGGCGACAAGCTGGCCGACGAAATTATCGCCTACGACGTGAGCGAGCAGCTCGTCATCACCGACGCGTTCGTGCTCTGCTCCGCCGCCAACGACCGGCAGGTCCGCTCGATCGTGGACGAGGTGGAGAAGCGCCTGCGCGAGGAGGCGGACGCCAAGCCCGTCCGCCGCGAGGGCGAGCGCGAGGGCCGCTGGGTCCTGCTCGACTACGTCGACGTGATCGTGCACGTCCAGCACGAGGAGGAGCGCGTCTTCTACGCCCTCGAGCGGCTGTGGAAGGACTGCCCGACCATCGAGCTCCCCGAGGACGTCAACGCGCACATGGCGCAGCGCGGCCGGTCGGCGGTCACCGGTGAGTGACGCCTCCCGCGCGGCGGACGGCGCTTCCGGGGCTCCGCGCGAGCCCGGAAGCCGCCGCCTGCTCCTGTGGCGGCACGGTCAGACCACCTGGAACGTGGAGCGCCGCTTCCAGGGCAAGACCGACATCCCCCTGGACGAGACGGGCGTGGCCCAGGCGCGGCGGGCGGCCCGGCTGCTCGGCGCGCTCAAGCCCACCGCGATCGTGTCGTCCCCCCTCGTGCGCGCGCGTGACACCGCGCAGAGCCTCGCCGACCTGACCGGCCTCCAGGTCGGGCTCGACCCCGAGCTGATCGAGCGCGACGGCGGCGAGTGGGAGGGCCTCAACGACCGCGAGATCCGCGAGCGGTACCCGCGGGAGCGCCTGCGCTGGGAACCGCCGGGCGGCGAGACCAGCCCGCAGGTCGCCAAGCGCGTCGGCATGGCCCTGGAGCGGCACGCCGCCTCCCTCGGCCCCGAGGACGTGCTGGTCGTCGCCTCGCACGGCGCGGCGCTGCGGCTCGGCATCGCGCACATGCTCGGCCTCCCCGAGGACAGCTGGGACCGGCTCGGCGGCCTGTCCAACTGCTGCTGGTCGGTGCTCACCGAGATGCGCGACGGCGGCTGGCGGCTGGCCGAGCACAACGCGGGCACCCTCCCGGAGCCCGTCATCGGCGACGACCGCGTCTGACGCCCGCGCATCCCCGTGCATGCCCGTGCCCGTCCGCGCGACCGCGCCCGCTGTGACGAGCGCGGACGGCGGCCGGGCCGGTCGCCGGGGCCGTATTCGATTCGTCTGAACGCCGCCGGTCCTATATGCTGGCGGAGCGCTGCGGGGATGACAGTCCATCGCAGTCGCGAGGGGCTATGGCGCAGTTGGTAGCGCGCCTCCATGGCATGGAGGAGGTCTGGGGTTCGAATCCCCATAGCTCCACAGACAAGAGGGCGGTGAGCCGAGGCTCACCGCCCTCTTCTCGTTCTCCCGGCCCTCCTTCTCGGCCCGCCTTCCTGATCAGTTTCAAAACGGACACTGTGCGCCGAAACTGGCGATAACACCCCAGCGGTGATGGTTTCCTTGACGACCATGGGACGACACCGCAGGGGAGCGCGGCGCGAGGTCACCGTCGCCGACCTGATCGACGCGCTGCGCCGGTACCCGGCCGACATGGAGGTGCGGCTCGCCACGCAGCCGCGCATGCCCCTGGAGCACAGTGTCGGGGCGGTCGCTGAGGCCGACGGCATGGTGTGGATCGGCGAGCGCCGCCAGGAGGGCTACGCCCCCGACGAGGTCCCCGAGCGCCTCGGCTGGCGTTGACCCGGAACCGTCCGGCGCCCGGTCGCCGGCCCGCACAGGCGCCCCGAACCGGGATTCGGGATGTCCGAAGCGCTCCCGGCATGCATTAAGCTTTTCCCTGCGGGTCGGCACGGAGACACTCCGAACGCGGGCCTGACGAGGGGCTATGGCGCAGTTGGTAGCGCGCCTCCATGGCATGGAGGAGGTCTGGGGTTCGAATCCCCATAGCTCCACAGCAACGAGAGGGGCCGGTGGCGACACCGGCCCCTCTCGCGTTCTCCCTGGTCAGAAGGCGTTCGACGGCTCCGTCAGTACCGCAGGACGGCCCCGACTCCCAGCTCCGCCTGCGGGGTCACGGCCGGCAGGATCGTCAGGTCCCCGTCGGTCGCGGCCACCGCCCGGATGAGCGCCGCGTCGGCGCGCTCCTCGGTCGGCTCCTCCACACCGAGTTCGCGGAGCCGGTCGGGGGACGCCGCGATCTCGTGCGGACGCGGCCCGACCCACAGCCGGGTCGGCGCGGTGGGGTCCTCGTCCAGCAGCAGCGACTCGACGCGTCCGCCGAACGCCGCCTCGGCGGTCCCGGGCAGGCCGGTCACGGCGCGGCGGCCGGCCGCCAGCTCCCGTTCGAAGCGCTCGGCCACCCGCATGATCCGTTCGGCGCGCTTCAGCTCCAGGATCCGCTCGACCTCGTCCGCCATGGCGGGCCCGTCCGGGCCGCGGTCGGTCTCGACGGTGTGCGGGAGCAGGTTCTCGCCCAGCTCCTCCATGACCGCCGACCGGGCGTGCGGGTCCCCGGCGAGGATCACCAGCTCGGCCCCGCAGCGCCGGGCCGAGGCCGCGACCTGGCGGCCGACCTTGCGCGCGTTGGCCTTCCACGCCTCCTCGGCGGCCCGCTGGTAGCGGGACTGGTTCCAGTCCCCGCCCTTGGGCTTGTGGATGGGGTACTCCTCGTCGCCGGGCACGTCGATGACCTGCGGGGGCGCGTCCGACGCGGCGTCCGGCGCGGAGTCGGGCCGCACACAGGTGATCTTCCCGCCGCGCCGGTCCACCGTCACCACCAGGTACGGGAACCGCTCGCCCAGCTCGGCCAGCAGCGGCAGGACGTGCGGGAGCGGCGCGCAGCGGGCCTGCTCGGCGCGCGGCGGACGGTGTCGGCCTGCGTCTGCTTCATCGGCT
>NZ_JBFAOF010000578.1:0-4643 GCF_040675125.1 Spirillospora sp. NPDC049652
GGTTCGACCTGGCGGGCGCGCTGACCTCGGCGCTGGGACTGGCGGCCCTGGCCTTCGGCCTCGCCCGGGTCGGGAACCGGCCGCTGGCGCTCGGGCTCGGCGTGCTCCTGCTGATCGTCTTCGTCCTGGTGGAACGCCGGGCCGCCCAGCCCGTCACGCCGCTACGGCTGTTCGCCGACCGCGCCCGCTCGGCCGCGCTGGCGGCCCTGCTGCTCATCCCCATGACGACGATGAGCGCCCAGTTCCTGATCGTCCAGTACTTGCAGGAGGCCCTCGGATGGGGTGCGTTGCGGGCGGGATCGGCCTTCCTGCCCATGGCGCTGGGCATGTTCGTCTGGCGCTGGGCATGTTCGTCACCGCGCGGTTCGCGCCGCGCCTCATGGGCGCCGCCTCGTCCCGGCTCGTCGCCCTGCTGGGCACGGCGCTGCTGACGGCCGGTCTGGTCTGGCTGAGCTTCCTCCCGCAGACCGGCGGGTACGCCCTCGGGGTCGCCGGGCCGCTGCTCCTGCTGGGCGCCGGGCTGGGGCTGGTCGTCGTCCCGTTCAACATGACGATCATGTCGACGGTCGCGCCCGCCGACTCGGGCGCGGCGGCGGGCCTGCTGCAGACGGCGATGCTGACCGGCGCGTCCCTGGGCATCGCGGTGCTCTCCAGCGTCTACGCCGCGTCCCTGGAGGGACGGCCCCTGACGGCGTCCGCCATCACCGACGGCATGGGCAGCGCCTTCGCCATCGCCTCGGGCATCGCCGCCGCCGCGCTCCTGATCGTCCTCGCCGCCTACCGGTCGGCCGCTTCCCGACGGGCCCCGGACACGGCGCGCGAGCCGCGTTTTCACGAGACGTCCTCGCGGTAGGGGAAAAAGGAGGCCCCTGAGAAAGGAGGGAAGAGATGAGAAGCGACGAGTTCCTCGCGGAGGTCAGGCGGCGCGGCGGCTACGCCGACCAGCGGGAGGCCGCGGGCGTCGCCCGGTCGGTGCTGGCCGTCCTGTCGGAGCGGATCACTCCCCGGACGGCGTCCGGCCTCGCCGCGCAGCTCCCGAACGAGGTGAGCGGCGCCCTGGACACCGCACCGGACCGGCGCCCCGCCGGCTTCGGCCTCGCCGAGTTCTACACCCGCCTCGGCACACCCGAACCCGAACGGGACGCGGCGGCCGTCCTCGGCACCGTGAGCGAGTCGGTGTCGGGCGGCGAGGTCAACCACCTGCTGGGCCAGCTGCCGTCCGGCTACGCCGTCCCGTTCGGGAAGCCCGACCTGGCCGGCTGACCGGCGTCAGGCTCGGTGCCGGGCGACGTTCATGTTCACGAGCGGGGCGATCAGCCCGGCGTTCGGCGTCGAGTGCACGGCGACGGGCAGCGGCTTCGCCCGCCCGTGGACGAAGAGCCAGACCCGCCCGGCGTGGTCCTTGGCGTTCTGGATCTCCGGCCAGGTGAAGGAGTCCCGGCCGACGACGACCCCGCCGGGCTGCACGTGGGCCCGCCGGCTGAAGTCGATCGGCAGGCCGCGCCGGAGCCGGGCGTCCATCCGCGCGAGGATGTCCGGCTCGACCCGCTCGCGCAGCAGGCGCATCAGCGCCGTCCACGCCTCCGGGTCCTCCTTCTCCTTGTAGCGGCGGTAGAAGTCCGCGCGGACGTCGCCGCGGCTCCGCGACGGGTCCACGCCCGCCTTGAAGTTGTACTCGAAGTTGCCGCGGGTCGGGTCGTTCAGCCCCGAGCTCCCCTGGACCTTCCGCACCACCCAGTGGGAGACCCAGCGGATGTCCGCGATGGGGATCGTCCGGCCGTTCACGCCGAGCGTGTGCTGGTCGGCCCACACATGGAACTTGCGGTACTCCATGTTGAACACCGGCCCAGCGGCAGCCGGAGCGACCGGCGCAACGGGCTGGGGCGGCACGACCGGCGCGGGCACGGGCGGCGCGGCCGGGACGGGCGGCGGGGCCGGGACGGGAGGAGTGGAGGGCGGCGGCGGGGCGGGTCTGGCGTGCTCGGTCCAGACGTTTCCGTCCCACCAGCGGAGCCCTCCCCCGCCGTACGGATCCGCGTACCAGCCCGGTTGACTCATGCCGCCCTCCCACACATATCGGGCCACAGGCTACCGATGGCACGAGCAAGATCGCGTCCCGAGAGCGCCCCACCCGGCGCCGCCCCCGCGAATCGCCGGTGTGCCTTGGCCGCGCCTCAGGTCAGCCCGTGGTGAACTCGAAGGTCGGGTTCCGCCGGGCCCCCACCCGCTCCAGCGCCCCGGCCAGCAGGTGGACCTGGTCCAGGGAGCTGCTGGCCGGATAGAGCACCAGGTCGTCGACGCCCGCGTCCGACAAAGCGATCAGCTCTTTGAGCAGGCGCTCGTCGGAGTCGAGCGAGTCGGCGCGCACCGGCTCGTAGTACGGCGACTCCTGGGAGCCGTAGTAGTGCGCCACGTACTCGTCGGTGAGCCGGACGGCCTCGGGACCGCAGCAGAAGTAGCGGCCGGTGAGGATGTGCGGCTTGCCGGGCCGCCCGGCCGCGGCCCAGGCCTCGGTGACACCCCGCACGCCGTTCACCAGCATGTCCAGGCTCAGCGTCGGCGCCACCCAGCCGTCGCCGAAGCGGGCGGCGCGGGCATAGCCCGCGGCGATCAGGCCGCCGATGAGCAGCTTGGGACGGCCCTCGCCGGGCAGCGGGGTGGGACCGGAGACGCTGGTGACCTCCCCGTTCCAGACACGGCGCATTTCGGTCAGGGTGTCGTCGAAGAGTTTGCCGTGGCCCTTCTGGGGAGCACCGCTGACGGTGAAGTCGTCCGGCCAGGCCCCGATGCCCAGGCCCGCCGTGAGCCGGCCCCCCGAGATCAGGTCGACGGTGGCGAGCTGCTTGGCGAACAGGACCGGGTTCCCCCGCCAGCCGACGTTCAGCACGCTGGTGAACAGCTGGACGCGCTCGGTCACCGCGGCGGCGACGCCGAGGGAGACCAGCGGGTCCAGGACGTCGTAGACCAGGCGGTCGATGGATCCCAGAGAGTGGAAGCCTAGGCGCTCACCATCCTCCGCCCACTGCTTGACCTCCCGCGCGGGACGTCCGGGAACGGCGATCGGCAGACCAATACCAATTTTCACGAGCACTCCGTCTCAACCAGGTCTCACTACAGGCCGGACAGCACCTTTCCGGCCGTCCTCATGCGCCCGCCGAGGCGCACAGGCGTGACGGTATTCAGCGAGACCGGCACCGGTCTTGTACGGATCGGACACGCCGCGAAGCCGTTGCGGGCCTCCCGCGGTACGGGCGCAGGGGGCGAATGATGAGAGCAGAGGCGTGAGCGCCCTGCGCGATCTCTGGACGACCTACCCCGAAGCGCCCAGCCCGGGGACTTTGATCTTCCCTGGCAAGGGCAGGAAGGTCCGCCGCCGCGCGCGCTGGCCCGCGGGTACCCACCAGACGCGTCAGGGCCGCTACCGAGATCGGTAGCGGCCCTGACCTGGGGCTCTGCGTGGCCCTGGTGGCTCCCGCGATTGGACTCGAACCAATAACCTGCCGGTTAACAGCCGGCTGCTCTGCCAATTGAGCTACGCGGGATTGTCCCTGGTCTCCGGGGGTTTCGCCCCCTGGCGACAGGAATAGATTAGCGCATCCGGCGACCGGTTCGCGCATCGAAAACCGGGCGGTCGGGACGGGGCCGGCGGGCCGCGCTAGAGGCCGGTCTGGCGGCGGAGGTCCTCGAGGACCTGCTCGGCCTGGGCGCGCAGGCCCGGGTCCTCGGGGTCGAGGCCGGGGTCGAAGACGAAGGTCCAGCGGACGGCGCCGCCGCCCGGCGGACGGCGGCCGGCGATGCGGACGCCGCCGCCGGACGGGAGTTCGGCGTGGTGGGAGACGGCGACGGTCGAGGTGACGCGTTCGCGGACGGTCTCGGGGACCGATCCCGGCTCGGTCAGGCGGACGTGGTGCTCCGGGCCGCCCATGGTCTCCTGGACGTGCAGCCAGCCGTCCTTCCAGGACGCCTGGTCGACCTGTTCCCAGGGGACGCGGACCAGGCCGTTCTCGCGGGTCGGGACGTAGAGGGCGCGGGCCGTCGCGACGACGTGGGAGCCGCCGCGGGTGGGGGCGGAGGACAGGACGCGGTCGCCGCGCGGGAGGTCCAGGGCGGCGCGGACGTCCGCGGGGAGGGCACGGTTCGACCGGAGCAGGCGCATGATCTCAGCGTAGTCGGCGGAGCGGCCCCCCGACGGCCGGTCAGGCGGCCCCCGGACGGCCGGTCAGGCGGCCCTCGGGGCGCGGCGGGCGCCGAGGAGGTCCAGGACGAGGGCGGCGGACCAGCTGTAGTCGTGGCTGCCGCGGCCCGTCCCGTCGAAGGGGTCGAAGAACTCGCGGAAGCCGGACTGGCGGACGAGGCGGAGGGTCGAGCCGTACAGGAGGTCCGCGACCACGGTGTGGCCGTGGGAGAGGGCGCCGTGCCAGACCAACCAGTTGGTGTTGATCCAGGTGGGGCCGCGCCAGTAGCCGCCCCGGTCGAACGCCGCGGCCTGGATGTCGCAGGTGGGGACCGGGTATCCGGCCGCGCCGGCGAAGCGGGCCGACAGCAGCAGGTCGACGAGCCGGCGGACGACCGGGCCGGGGAGGTCGGGGTCCAGCAGCGGGGCGAACGAGGCGACGGTGACGACCGGCAGGAGGCGGTCGTCG
>NZ_JBFAOF010000579.1:0-4642 GCF_040675125.1 Spirillospora sp. NPDC049652
ATCGCCGCCGGGGCGGTGCTCGCGGTGCCGCTCGGCGCCCTCCCGCTTCCGGCCGCGCTCCACCTCGCCGCCGTCGCGCGCGCCGAGCCCGGCGCGCCCGTGAAGGCGGGCATCCGCGACGTGCAGGGCACCGGGCACGTGTCCCCGCTGAACGGCCGGGACGTCACCGGCGTCGGCGGCGTCGTCACGGCCGTCACCGACTCCGGCTTCTGGATGCAGGACCCGGCCCGTCCGAAGCCCGGATCGGCGGCCGCGCCCTCGGGGGTCTTCGTGTTCACCCGCACCCGGCCGCAGGTCCGTCCCGGCGACGCGGTGCGCGTGAACGGGCGGGTCAGCGAGTTCCGGCCGGGCGGGCGCGGGTCGTCCAACCTGAGCCGCACCGAGATCGACGCGTCCGAGACCGTCGTGTCCTCGCACGACCAGCCGCTTCCCGCGCCGGTCGTCCTCGGCGGGCCCAAGGGCCGCAAGGCGCCGGCCTCGTTCTCGACCGTGCCGCGCGACGCCGAGACCGACCGCCTCCTCGACCCCGCGAGGGACCCGCTCGCGTTCTACTCCTCGCTGGAGGGCATGCGCGTCCGGGTCGAGAACGCCTTCGTCATCGGCCCCACCCGGGACGGCGCGCTGCCCGTCCTGCCCGCCGGCGGGGCCGGGGCCCGCGACCGCACCCGGCGCGGCGGTTCGCTCGCGCGGTCCGGGGGGCTGCCCGACCCGGCGCGCATCGTGCTCGCCGACGCGCTCGCGCCGCTGCCGTCCGCCGACGTCGGCGACCGCCTGCCCGGCCCGGTGGACGGCGTCCTCGACTACACCGCCGCCGGGTTCGTGCTGCTGCCCACGGCCACCCCGGCGCGCACCGACGGCGGCGTCCGGCCGCAGACCGCGCCCCCGGCCGGACGCGACGAGCTGTCGGTCGGCACGCTCAACCTGGAGAACCTCAGCCCCGACACCCCGTCCGACCAGTTCGCGGCGCTGGCGGACGACGTGGTGGAGGGCCTCGGCTCCCCCGACCTGGTCACCGTGACCGGTGTCGAGGACAACTCCGGCGCCTTCGACGACGGCACGGTCGCCGCCGACCAGACCGTGGCCGAGCTGATCACCGCGATCAGCTCGGCGGGCGGCCCGGCCTACGAGTGGCGCTCGATCGCGCCGCACGACAACGCCGACGGCGGCGAGCGGGGCGGGAACGCACGGCTCGGCTTCCTGTTCCGCACCGACCGCGGCCTCGCCTTCTCCGACCGTCCGTCCGGATCGTCCGACCTGGGCGCCCCGGGCGTGCCGGACCTCGCGACCGCGCCGACGCACGTCCAGGCCGACGGCCGGGGCGGCGCGCGCCTCACCCTCAGCCCCGGCCGCGTCGCGCCGGACGACGCCGCGTGGGACGAGAGCCGCAAGCCGCTCGCGGGCGAGCTGACCTGGCGCGGGCGGCGGCTCCTGGTGATCGCGAACCACTGGTACGGGCGCACGTCCGCCGACCCGATCCCCTACGGCCGCCGCCAGCCGTTCGACCGGCCGAGCGAGGAGCGCCGGACGGCGCAGGCGCGCAGCCTGGCCGCCTTCGTCCGGACGGTCCGCCGCGCCGCCCCGGACGCGAACGTGATCGTCACCGGCAACCTCGGGACCGGCGGCGGCTCGGCCGCGATGCGCGCCCTCACCGCGCGGGACGTCGGGCTGCGCGACCTCTCGTCCGACCTCGCCCCGAAGGACCGCTACACCGCCGATTCCGGCGGCGTCGCCGAGGACCTCGACCACATCCTGCTCAGCCCGGCCCTGGCGAAGCGTCCGCACCGGTACCGGATCGTGCACCGCGCGTCGGAGTTCGCGGACCGGGCGGGCGCGCACGACCCGTCGGTCGTCCGCATCACGCTCGCGCCGCCCGCGGCCCCGGCGGCCGCGCGCGTCCCCCGGCCCGGCGGCCCCGCCGACCGTCCGGACGCGCCCCTCCCCGCTCCCTGAGGTCCCGTGCGGCCCGCCGCTCCCGGCCCTCCCGGGGACGGGTTTTGATCAGGACCGAAATTCGGTTCGGGGCCGGACCACGAATAAGTCCGCCGTTTCGCCCCTTTTGTTCCGGGGCAACCGTGCGCCGACGGCGACCGCCGTCACCACGGAAGGAGACCCCGCGATGGCGTACCGGTACCGGCCCCACATCGGACTGCTCGGAGCGCTCTACCTGATCGTCGGGGTGTTCGTGGCCTGGAACCAGGGCTACCTGACCAGCGACCTGCTGCGCCGCGTGGCGAGCGCGCTGCTGGCGATCCTGCTCTGGTTCCTGGTCCTGCTCGGCGTCGACCTGCACATCCACGGCTGACCATGGCCCCGCCCACTACAACCGGGGGGCCGCCGGGGGCAGCGTTCCCTCTCGGAACCGGTCATATCCCCGCCCGAATGGCGGGGATAGTTTCCGAAACATGACGAGTGGTGGATGCAGTTGCGGACACGGTGGCGGTTGCTCTTGCCCGAAGGGTTGCTCCTGCGGCTGCAACGGCTGACCGAACCCCGACCCGACCGACCGGTGCCCGCCGTCCGCTCCCGCGGACGGCGGGCCGACTCTTCCCCCGGGCGGAGCGGCGCGGGCTCCGCTCCCCCGCTTTTCGCGATCATCCCGGCCGCGTCACCCCCGGCCCGGGCCGGCCGGCGGCTACGCTCGGCGAGATGATGATCACTCGCATCCGGCCCTGGCGGCCATGACCGCGACGGCCGGCCATCCGCACGGCCCCTACACGCTGTACGACCTGGAGGAGCTGCCCGAGGAGGGCCGCCGCCACGAGCTGGCCGACGGCTGGCTGCACGAGCTGCCCGGCGACCTGTGGCACGACCACGCCGCCGAGCGGCTGCGCGCGATCCTCAAGGCGGCGGCGCGGCAGGCGACCGCCGACGTGCACGTGGCGGGCGCGCCGCAGGAGGTCGCGACCTCGGCGGGCATCCGCCGCCCGGACGTGTTCGTCGTGGACCGCGACGTCGCCCGGCTCGCGCTGGAGCGCCGCGCCCGCACCTACTACGGCCCCGACCTGCTGCTGGTCGCCGAGATCGTCACGCCGCGGACGGCCAGCGAGCGCACCGACCGGGTCCGCAAGGTCGCCGAGTACGCCGCCACGGGCATCCCGCACTACTGGATCGTGGACCTGGAGCCCCGGCCGGCGCTGACCGTCCTGGAGCTGGACGGCCGGCGCGCCCGCCCCGCCTACCGGGCGCGGCGGCGCGCCCGCGCGGGCGAGGACGTCCGGCTGGAGCTGCCCTTCCCGATCGAGTTCGACCCCGCCCGCCTCTCCGAGATGGAGTGACCCCGGCGTAGGCGGCTCGGGAGGTCAGACCTCGCGGAGGTAGGCGTCGCGGTCGAGCGGGTCCGGGCCGGTGCGCGGACGCGCCGGAGGACGCCCCGCGACCGGACGGTCCCCGGACGGGCGCGGCCACCAGACGCCGTCGCCGCCGGTCAGCCCCGGCAGGTCCCGTTCGAAGGCGGCGACCCGGCGGGCGGGCAGCTCGCCCTCGATGCGCCAGCCGTCCGGGTCGGGCTTGGCGTCCCGGACGTCCGCGCCGAGGGCCGCCAGACGTGCGGTGACCGCGCTGAGCGAGGCGTCGGGGATCTCCAGCTCGAACCGGCGGTACGGCTCGTACACGCGCGTCCCGGCCCGGGCGAGGGCGCGCATGAGGACCATCGGCGTCAGGCCCCGGAAGTCCGCAGCCGTGCTGACCGGGCCGCCGAACCCCGACGCCGTCAGCGTGACCGCGCAGTCGGTGACCGGCCAGCCGTGCAGCCCCTGCCGCAGCGTCAGGTGGACGGTCTCGACGATCGCCCGGTCGAACGCGGCGGGCAGCGCCCCGAGTTCGGTCTCGCGCCGGAACACCACACCCGAACCGACCGGACCGGGCTCGACGCGCAGCCCGATCGTCGCCCAGAAGTCCGGGCGTCGCCGACGCCACTCCATGTCCTCGACCGCCTCGCCCACCCCGGCGGGACGCTCCAGATGGATGATCCGGCTCTCCTCGAACTCCGCCTCCACCCCGAACGTCTCGCGCAGCGTCGCGGCGATGACCTCCTTCTGGACCTCCCCGTACAGGCGCAGCGCGGTCGTCCCGCCGGGCAGCGGCGCGACGCCGATGAGCGGATCCTCCTCGGCCAGCCTCAGCAGCGCGGCGCGCAGGCGTGAAGCGTCCGCGCCCCCGTCACGCGCGCGCACGATGGTCTCCAGCGTCGGCCGTCCGAACTCCGGTTCCTGGACGTCCGCCATGGCCGTGCCTCCGGGAGCGGTGATGACGTCCCCGACGCGCGCCTCGGCCAACCCGCGCACACGCACGATGTCGCCGGGGCCTGCCGTCCGGGCGGTGCCCCAGGTGTCGGTGACCGAGGTGATGCGCGCCTGCCGTTCGAGAACGTCCGGGGCGCGCAGGACCACTTTGTCTCTCGCGCGCAGCTCCCCGTCGAACAGGCGCACCAAGGCGATCTTCTCGCCGTTGGAGCTGCTGGGGCCGCTGGAGCCGCGTTCCAGGGCGAAGACCATCCCGTGCGGCGGAGCGGACGCGTCGCCCCGCGCGGACGGCAGATACGCGGCGATGGCGTCCAGCAGGTCGCGCGCGCCTTGGCCGTTGAGGGCCGAGCCGAAGACCAGAGGCGTGGCCTGGGCGGCGGCGGTCTGCGCGCGCAGAGCGG
>NZ_JBFAOF010000580.1:0-4634 GCF_040675125.1 Spirillospora sp. NPDC049652
GAACAACTTGATGATCTTGTCCAGGTTGTCCTGGTTGCGGACGAGCAGCGCGGTGTGGGCGGGGGCCGCGAGGTCGGCGAGATCGGTCGGCACCCGCCCAGCCTAGATGACCTAGCACTTGCTTGGGTAGCCGGTCAGGCGCGGCGGCGCTGCCCGTACACGTGCACGCGGCGTCCCCGGTACTCGGTGTCGCGCAGGTGGCGGTGCCCGATCCGCTCGGCGACGGCGACCGAGCGCGCGTTGCCCGGCAGGATCAGGGAGACCACCTCCTCGGCGTCCAGCACGGTGAAGCAGAAGGCGAGCGCCGCGTGGGCCGCCTCGGACGCGTACCCCTTCCCCCAGTGCTCGCGCACGAGGCACCAGCCGACGCCGAGGCCGGGGAAGCCGTGCGGGCTCCACGGTCCGGCGCGTCCGACGAACGCGCCCGTGCCCTTCTCGACCAGCGCCCAGTGCGAGAACCCGCGGATCTCGCGGTGCCCGATGAACATCGCGAGGTTGCGCCACACGTCGTCCACGGACCGGCCGGGCCCCTCGGCCAGCCCGTCCGCGACCTCGGGGTCGGCCATCATCGCGGCGTAGTCGTCGAAGTCGGCGCCCGTGAGGGGGCGCAGCACCAGCCGCTCGGTCTCCAGTTCGGTCATGGGCCCAGTCTGGGGCGGCGCTACGGTTTCCGCCATGGAGATCACGGTTCCGCACCCCTGGCCGTCCACGCCGGCCGAGGCCGAGGCGATTCAGAACGAGCTGCGCGGCCGCGTGGAGGCGTCCGGTTCGGTCGCGCCGCGCACGGTCGCGGGGCTGGACGTCTCGTACGCGGGGGACGGCGGCGGCGTCCACGCGCGCGTCGCCGCGGCGGCCGTGGTGCTGGACGCCGTGACGCTGGAGGTCGTGGACGAGTCGGTCGCGGTCGGGACGTCCGACTTCCCGTACGTCCCCGGCCTGTTCGCCTTCCGGGAGCTGCCGACGCTGGTCGAGGCCCTGCGCGGCCTCACCACCACGCCCGACCTGCTGGTCTGCGACGGCTACGGCCTCGCCCACCCGCGCCGCTTCGGACTGGCCTGCCACCTCGGGGTCATCACCGGCCTGCCGACGATCGGCATCGCCAAGACCGCGTTCGTCGGGACGCACGAGCAGCCGGGCCTCCGGCGCGGCGACCGGTCACCGCTGCTCCTGGACGGCACGGAGGTCGGCAGCGTCCTGCGGACCCAGGACGGTGTGAAGCCCGTGTTCGTCTCCGTCGGCCACCGCGTCGGACTGGACGAGGCGTGCCGGCTCGCGCTCACGCTCGCGCCGCGCTACCGCCTGCCCGAGACCACGCGCCGCGCCGACCGCCTCTCCCGCGACCGCCTCGCCACCACCTGAACCGTCCCGCCGTCCGACCCGGCCGGATGCGCTGTCGCAGCGCGTCGGGAGCGGGCGCGATCGGCACTCTTGTCCGCTAACCAAGCGTGCGCTAGTTTGGGCGGCGATGGACCACCCGCGCCCCGCTCCGACGCCGAGCCCGCTGACCGAGCCCTACTGGGCGGCCTGCGGGCGCGGTGAGCTGGCGCTCCAGCGCTGCGCCGGATGCCGCCGGTTCGTGCACTTCCCCGAGCCCCGCTGCCCCTACTGCGGGGGCGCCGAGCTGGCGTACGAGGCGGTGTCCGGACGGGGCGAGGTGCACACCTTCACCGTCGTGCACCGCTCGTTCCTCCCCGGTTTCGAACCGCCCTACACCGTCGCCTGGCTGGACCTGCCCGAGGGCGCGCGCGTCTTCGGCGACATCACCGGATGCCCGCCCGGGGACGTCCGGATCGGGATGCCGGTCCGCGTCCGCTTCGCCGAGCTGCCCGGCTTCGGGCCGATCCCCCACTGGAGCCCCGCATGACCGACCTTCCGCACCTCGGCAACGTGCTCTATCCGGCGCAGGACGTCGAGCGGGCCGTCGCCTTCTACCGGGACGAGCTCGGCCTCACGCTGAAGTTCCAGGACGGGACGCGGTTCGCCGCGTTCGAGGGCGGCGGCACGACCTTCGCGATCGCCGGGTCCGAGGAGGACGTCACCGGCGGCACGCCCGCCGCGTCCTTCAAGGTCGAGGACGTCGCGGCCACGGCGGTGCGGCTGACCGCCGCCGGGGCGGTGCTCGTGCGCGGACCCGAGGAGGGCCCGCACGAGGTCCGCGCCGTCCTGCGCGATCCCGCCGGAAACCTCTTCGTCCTCTACGGCTCCCGCTGACACCCGGGCACCCGGGTTCGCGGCCCGGGCCCCGCTCCGCCGGGCCGCGCGCCCGCCGGCCAGTACCTCCGCCTCCCGCCGTCCGCCCCGCATCCCACCCCCTCCAGCTTGAGCCGAAGGAGCCGAGCCGTGGCGCGAGACAACAGTCCTTCCAGCAGCGACTTCAGCAACTACGCCCACGCGATCCTGACCGCCAACGCCCTGCGCACCCCGGACAAGACGGCGCTGACCTACTGCGGCGAGCGGAGCTTCACCTACGACGAGCTCAACCGGCGGGTCAACCGCGTCGCGCACGCGCTGCTCGCCGCCGGGGTCGCGCCCGGCGCGCGCGTCGCGTCCCTGATGAACGAGACGCTGCACGTCGCCGAGGTGTACCTCGCGCAGATGAAGATCGGGTCGGTGGTCGCGGCGCTGAACCCCTACTGGCCCGCGGACACGCTCCGGCAGGTCGTCGAGCACTCCGAGTGCACCGCGTTCGTGTACGACGCGACGGTCGAGGGGCTGGTCGGGCAGATCCGCTCCGACCTGCCCAACGTGAAGCTGTGGCTGCGGGTCGGCGGACCGGCGGACGACACCGTGGACGTCGACGCCCTCGCGGCGAACGCGAGCGAGGCGGAGCCGCCGCTCGGCGGGTTCGGCGACGACCTGCTCGCGCTGTTCTACACCTCCGGCACGACGGGCCTGCCGAAGGCCGTCATGCACACGCACTTCTCGTCGCTGGCGTCCGCGCAGATCTGGCTGGACGTCGAGCACGGCCCCGACTCGGTGATGGGCACCGGCGCGATCATCTGGGGCATCGGCTTCCCCGCGCTGGTCGGCCCGGCGTTCTACGCGGGCATGACGCTGGTGCTGGAGCAGGACTGGGGCCCGGCGAACTTCCTCAAGGTCGTCCCGCGCGAGCGGGTCACGCACGTCTCGCTGATCCCGAGCTTCTTCTCGGCGCTGCTCGGCTCGGACGACCACGAGGGCGTGGACCTGTCGTCGCTGAAGGCGATCGTGCTCGGCGGCGAGCCGCTGCTCCCGGCGCTGCGCGAGCGCATCCTCACCCGGGTGCCGGGCGCGGCGATCTACAGCTACTACGGCCAGACCGAGGCGCCCTACACCTGCTTCGGACGCCAGGACGACGGCAGCCAGGACATCGCGTCGGTCGGCCGCGCCCGCACGTCCTGCGCGGTGCGGATCACCGACCCGAACGGCCGGCGCGTGGTGGGCGAGGTCGGCGAGATCAACCTCGCCGGGCCGAACGTCATGGCCGGCTACGACAAGCTGCCCGACAAGACCGCCGACGTCCTGCGCGACGGCTGGTACGTCGGCGGCGACCTCGGCCGCATGGACGCGGACGGCTTCGTCCACGTGCTCGGACGCCGCGAGGACGCGATCCTCAAGGGCGGCCAGTGGACCCAGCCCGTCCAGATCGAGGAGGCGGCGATCGAGCTCGACGGCGTCGCCGAGGCGGGCGCGGTCGGGGTCCCGGCGCACCCGGAGGGTCAGGACGCCGTCGAGCAGAAGGTGCTGCTCGCGGTCGTCGCGCGCACGGGTTCCGGCGCGGGCGCGGCGCTCACCGAGGACGCCGTCAAGGCGGCGCTCGCGGACCGCCTGCCCGAACACCAGCGGCCCGACGCGGTGGTCATCGCCGAGGCGCTCCCGCACACCCAGGACGCGTCGGGCGGCCCCGGCAAGCTGCTGCGCCGGGGCATCCGCGACGCCTACGCCGACCGCGTCTGACGCCCGGCCGTCTCCGAGGAGGACTGGTGAGCCACGTTCCCGAACACCAGGTCAAGGCGTGGATCTCCGGCTTCGGGGTGAGCGTGCCGCGCGGCGCGGTCGCGCGCACCCACGCCGAGGTCGAGGCGGCGGCGTCCGGGCTGACCCCGCCGCTGGTGGTGAAGGCGTTCGGCCCTGGGCTGCTCCACAAGAGCGACGCGGGCGCCGTGCGGCTCGGCCTCGGGTCCGCCGGGTCCGCCGCGGTGGCCGCCGCCGAGATGCTCCACGCCCTGGCGGACAAGGGGATCGTCCCGGACGGGTTCCTGGTAGAGGAGCAGGCGGAGCCGGGCGTCGAGGTGATCGTCGGCGCGGTGCGGGACCCGGCGTTCGGGCCGGTCCTCATGTTCGGCCTCGGCGGCGTTTGGACGGAGGCGCTGCGCGACACGTCCCTGCGGCTCGCTCCGATCACCGAGTCCGACGCGCGCGCGATGCTGGCCGGTCTGCGCGGGTCCGCCCTGCTCGACGGCTTCCGCGGCCGTCCGCCGGTGGACCGGGACGCGCTGGTCAAGGTGCTGCTCGCGATGAGCGACATGGTCACGGCGCTGGACGGAGAGTTCACCGAGTTCGAGCTGAACCCGGTGATCTGCGGGCCGTCCGGAGCGGTGGCCGTGGACGCGCGGCTCGTCGGCCGGAGCCGAACCCAAGGCCGCCCAGGTGGG
>NZ_JBFAOF010000581.1:0-4628 GCF_040675125.1 Spirillospora sp. NPDC049652
CGTCGGGTCGTCGCCGCGCCCGGAGACGGCCTCGCGCGCCGCCGCCGACACCGCCGCGGCCGAGATCGCGACGGCGCTCGGCGCGGGCGCCTCGCCGGGCGACGCGGTCCGGACGGCGGTGCGGCACGCGGCCGCGGCGGTCAGCGGGCTCGCCGACTCCCCCGACCACGCGCCCTCGTGCACGTTCGTCGCGGCGGTGACCGGCCCGGACGGCGTGACCGTCGGCTGGGTCGGCGACAGCCGCGCGTACTGGCTGAGCGCGGACGACACGTCCGGCACGGGCGACCTGGCCGACACCGGGGAGCTGAACGCGGCGGCCCTCGCCGCCGAACTCGCCCGCAACGGCGCGGGCGACCCGGACGCCACCGGCCCGCACGCCACCGGCCCGGACGCCGACGCGCTGCCGCTCGGGGCGTCGCGGCGGCTGACCGACGACGACTCGTGGGCGGCGTTCATGGTGGCGTCCGGCGCGCTCACCGAGGCGGAGGCCGAGGCACACCCGAACGCGCACGTCATCACGGCGTGGCTGGGCGCGGACGCCGGGGAGGTCCGGCCGCACGTGCGCGGCTTCCTGCCGGACCGGCCCGGCACGCTGCTGGTGTGCAGCGACGGCCTCTGGAACTACTTCCCCGGCGCCGGCGACCTGGCGGCCGTGCTGCGGAACGCGCAGGCGGACCCGGCCGCCGACCCGATCGGCGCCGCCAGGATCCTGGTGCGCCACGCCCTGGACGCGGGCGGACGCGACAACATCACGGTGGCCGTGCTTCCCCTGGCGGCCGCCCCGAGCACGGAGCAGGGTTGATGAGCGACCAGCCGCAGTTCACCGTCAGGATCGACCAGAACAAGTTCCTCCCCGAGGGCGGCCGCGAGGTGCACGCCATCGTCTCGGTCGAGTCGGCCGGGGGGGCTCTGGCGACCGCCGCGGCGCCCGCTCAGGCGGCCGAGGTCATCATCATCGACACCTCGGGCTCGATGACCTACCCCGACACCAAGCTGCGGTCGGCGATCGCCGCCGCGCAGACCGCGGTGGACACCCTGCGGGACGGCGTGATGTTCGCGGTGGTGTCCGGGGCCAACAGCGCGCACATGGTGTTCCCGCAGCAGGCGACGCTGGTGCCCGCCAACGACCGGAACCGGGCGGCGGCCAAGAGCGCGTTGAAGCGGCTGACCGCGCAGGGCGGCACGGCGATCGGCTCGTGGCTGCGCCTCGCCGACCAGCTGTTCGACCCCTACCAGGACGGCGTCCGGCACGCGATCCTGCTGACCGACGGCAAGAACCAGCACGAGAGCCCGGAGGAGCTGGACGCGGTGCTGTTCCGCTGCTCCGGCCGGTTCGTGTGCGACTGCCGCGGGGTCGGGACCGACTGGGAGGTCGCCGAGCTGCGCAAGGTCGCCAACGCCCTGCTCGGCACCGTCGACATCGTCGCCGACCCGGCCGACCTGGTCGCCGACTTCCGCGCGATGACCGAGGCCGCGATGGGCAAGGCCGTCGCGGACGTGGCGCTGCGCGTGTGGACGCCGCAGACCGCGCGGCTGAAGTTCGTCAAGCAGGTCATGCCGAACGTCCAGGACCTCACGTCCATGCGCAGCGAGGCCGGTCCGCAGGCCGGCGACTTCCCGCTCGGCGCGTGGGGCGCGGAGAGCCGCGACTACCAGATCTGCGTGGAGGTCCCGCCGGGCGAGGTCGGCAAGGAGCTGCGCGCGGCCTGGGTGAAGCTGGTGGTCCCCGGCGGCCCCGGCGAGGAGGCGCAGGTCATCGCCACCGGCAACGTGCTCGCGCAGTGGACCGACGACGAGGCCCTCTCCACCCGGATCAACCCGCGGGTGGCGCACTACACCGGGCAGTCCGAACTCGCCGACGTGATCCAGGAGGGCCTGGCCGCCCGCCGGGACGGCGACCTCGACACCGCGACCGCCCGCCTCGGCCGCGCCGTGAAGCTCGCCGACGAGGCGGGCAACGAGGCGGTCACGGCGGCGCTGCGCAAGGTCGTGGACGTGCTCGACCCCGCCACCGGGACCGTCCGCCTGAAGGCGAACGTGGAGAAGGCGGACGAGATGTCCCTCGACACCACCTCGACCAAGACCGTCCGGACGCGCAAGGACGAGACGGTCCGCACCCGCCGTTCCGAGGTCTGATCATGGCTGTCTGCCCCGCCGGGCACTCCTCCGGCTCCGACGACTACTGCGACGTGTGCGGCGAGCGCATCGGCGGGGCGTCCGCGCCGTCGGCGGCACCGTCCGCCGCGCCGCCCGCCGCGCCGTCCGCCACGGGCGCGCCGCCCCTGGCCCCGGCCCCCGGGATGCCGACGCAGGCGATGACCGCGTCCGGCATCCCGTGCCCGGACTGCGGCACGCCCGCCGCGGACCGGTTCTGCGAGCAGTGCGGTTACGACTTCGCCACCGGCGGCGGACGGCCGAGCCCGCGACCGAAGGCGGCCGAGCCGTCCGAGCCGATGCGGCCGCCCAGCCTCCCCCAGCCGCCGGGGCACCGGTCGAACCCGCCGGGTCCGCCCATGACGCCGCCCGCGACGCCGCCCCCGGTGACGCGCAACGACCCGCCCACCGGTCCCCCGGCGCAGCCGTCCGGGCCGTCGGGGCCGCACGGGCCGCACGGGCCCTCGGGGGGCGGCTGGGTCGCGATCGTCGCCGCCGACCGGGCGTACTACGACGCGGTGATCGCGATGAACGGCCCGGACGCGGCGCGCATCGTGTTCCCGCCGTTCGCGCCCGAGCGCCGCATCCCGCTGTCCGGGGAGCGCGTGCTGATCGGGCGGCGCAGCCCGAGCCGCGGCACCGACCCGCAGATCGACCTGCGCCACCCGCCGGAGGACCCGGGCGTCTCGCACACCCACGCGGTGCTGCTCGCCCGTCCGGACGGCCGCTGGTCGCTGGTCGACCCCGGCTCGGCCAACGGGACGTGCGTGAACGGCTCGGCCGACCCGATCCCGAACAACGTGGAGGTCCCGGTGGGCGAGGGCGACCGCGTCCACGTCGGGGCCTGGACGACCATCACGCTCACGAGAGGCGGGACGCCATGACGGCCGTCCAGCAGCACGGAGGTTCGCCTCCCGCACCCGCGCCGCAGGGCGGCCCGCACGGCGGGCCCCCGGCCGGGCTCCCCGTCCCGCCGGGCGGAGCCCGGCCCGGTCTCGCGGACCTGCGCGCGCGGGCCGCCGCCGCGCCGCCGCGCCGGGGCGTCCGCCGGGCGGTGCCGCGCACCAACTCCGGCCGCATCCGGGCGTTCGCGGCGGGCGTCGTGGTCGTCCTGGTGGCGCTGCTCCTGCTCGCCTGGAACGGGGTCGACGACGCGCGCACCGGCGTCAAGGTCATCGACACCGCGGGCCCGCAGGTCATCGCGACCGGCGACCTGTACTTCCGGCTCACCGACATGGACGCGCAGCTCGCCCACGCCCTGCTGGTCGGCGGCCGGGACGGGAGCCGGCCGGACCGGGCCCAGGCGCTCGCCCGCTACGACGCCAGCCGCAGCAAGGCCGACGACGCGCTGATCCAGGCCGCCCGGCTGGCCCGTGACGACACCGAGCGGCAGACCGCGCGGTCGCTGCTGGACGGCCTCGGCCGCTACGAGCGGCTCGCCGGCCAGGCGCTGCTCCAGGACCAGGACGCCCCGCACGCCGCCGGTCCGCCGTCCGCGCCGGTCACCCAGCTCTACCGCGACGCGACCGACCTGATGAAGCTGCAGCTGCTGCCGCAGGCCTACAACCTGACGCTCGACAACGGCACGATCGTCCGGCACACCTACGAGGACAAGCGGAGCGCCGTGCTGACCGGCCGCACCGTCGTCATCGTCACCGGGGTGGTCCTGCTGGCCGTGCTCGCCGCGTTCCAGTGGTCCATGGCGAGGCGGTTCCGGCGGCTGCTGAACCTGCCGCTCGCGGTCACCACGGTCGCGGTGATCGTCGTCGTCGGCTGGACGGCCGCGATGCTCGGCAGCCAGGCGTCGGCGTTGGCCAAGGCGAAGACCGACGGGTTCGACTCGATCCTCGCGCTCGCTCGTGCGCGCGCGATCGGCAACAGCGCGCAGGCGGACCAGACGCGGTTCCTGCTCGACCCGGGACGCGCCGACACCTACGAGCAGGTGTTCCAGAGCAAGTCCCAGACCGTGCTGTACCTGCCCGCCGACAACCTCGCCGGATACCAGGAGGCGGTCAGGGCGCTGCCGAGCCTCAACAACCAGCGGGACGACCATCCGATCCTGGGCTTCCTGGGCACCGAGGGCCGCCGCGCCAGCAGTGACGCGAAGGCCCTGGACGACGTGCTGGCCGGCTTCAAGAAGTTCCAGCAGAACGACCGTCAGATGCGCGACCTGGTCGCGGCGAACGCCCGCGGGCAGGCGATCGCGCTGCAGACCGGGCAGGCCGCGACCGACTACGCCGCCTACGACAAGAGCCTGGTGAAGCTCGCCGCCGTGCACCAGGCGACCTTCGACCGCGCCATGAAGGACGGCAAGGGCGGCACGGAGGGCTGGCAGTACGCGCTGCCGCTCGCGGGCCTGGTCGTCGTCCTGCTGCTGGTGGCGGGCGTGCGGCCCCGGCTGGCGGAGTACCGATGAGGGGAGGCGCGATGCGGAGCGGGACGGAGCGGCGGAAGCCCGCGCAGGCGCGGACGCG
>NZ_JBFAOF010000582.1:0-4626 GCF_040675125.1 Spirillospora sp. NPDC049652
GACGCGGCCGGCAGCGGCACCGGGAACGGGGGCGGGAGTGGGGGCGGCGGCACTGGTCACGGGAGCCTCACTTCGCGCGGGCGGCACACGGACGGGCGCGCGGCTTTCGCCGCACGCGACGGCGGTTCCCGATCAGCCTGCCTCAAGTAAGCACTTACTTGCAACCCACGTCGTGGCTCGGCGCCTGGGCCGACCCGCGGTCAGCCCGTCCGCGCCGGACCGGCCTTGGCCGACTGGGCCGACGCCGCGCCGGACCGGCCTGGCCGCCCGGAGCGCCGCCCGGGGCGCCGGGCGGCACGCGTGGCCGGGCGGTCTACCAGGGGCCGTAGGGGCCCATGTTGGAGCCGCGGCCGCCGCCGCGGCCCTTGAACGGCTTGACCGCGGGCCGGACGTCGGCGAGGTAGACGGCGGCGGCGATGAACGCGGCCACCGGCAGGATGCCGAACAGCACGGCGACCGGCGAGGAGCCCTGGAGCGGCAGGACGGCCGCCGCGAGGCCCACCACGGCCGCGACGATCAGGATGATCATCCAGAGCTTCTTGCTCTGCTTGCTCGCCGCGGCGTAGGCGTTCGTCGGCACGGTCAGCGCGTCGATCAGCGCCCACGCCTCCATCACGAACGCGATGAGCAGCAAGATCCAGAAGAAGTAGTCGAGCACACCGAAGCCGGTCACCGACGATCGACGCTCCTGTCTGTCCCGGGTGGCGCCGCGCGGGCGCCACGTGTTCGGCGGATGGTCCCCCCACCCTATGCGGCCTGTCCAGCCGGTACTCCGAACGACGAAGGGGCCCGGCCGGGTGTTCCCGGCCGGGCCCCTTCCGCATGCCTCCCGCGTCCGTCCCGTGCGGCCGACGCGTGCCGCGCCGGCCCGCGGGCGGCGGTCAGGAGTCGGTCTGGCGGGTGGACGCGGGGGAGCCGGTCTGCTCCTCGGCGGCCTTCCGGGTCCGCGCGGCCTTGGCCTTGGACGCGCCCTTGGCCTGGTCGCCCGCGGCGACCTCGGCGACGGCCTCGGCGCCCTGGGCGACCTCGGCGGCGGCGCCGTGCACGACCTTCTTGCCGCGCTCGGCCAGTTCGTCCACGAACTCGACGGCGCGGGTGCCGAAGTGCGTCACGTACGCGACGGCGGCGCCCGGAAGGTCCTTGACCTCGACCTTCTCCTGGAGCCGCCCGACGTTCTGCCGGGCCTCGACGCGGGCCTTGCCGACGTTCTCGCGGACCCCGCCGCGGTACTTGGCGACCGCCTCGCGGACCTGCTCGCCGTACTTGTCCAGGTTGCCCCGGACCTCGCCGCGGTACCGGTCGAGGTTCTCGCGGACCTCGCCCTGGTACTTGGCGGCCGTCTCGCGCGCCTTCCCGACCTGCTCGGGGGCCTCGCGGAGCTTCTCCACCGCGAGGTCGCCCGCGCCGGCGACGGTGTAGACGAGCTTGTTCTCACGCAGGGTGTCGGCGAAAGTCATCGGTCCTGCTCCCCTTCTCGTGCTGCGGATGCCTGGTCGCCGTCCGCCTCGCGCGCGCCGCTCGGGGCGCCGCCGGGGACGGCTCCGGTTGCTGCGTTCTCCTTGCGGAACGAGTCGTAGATGTCGAGCAACACCTGCTTCTGGCGTTCCGTCAGGACGAGGTCGGCCCGGACCGCGGCCTGCACGTCGCTCTCCGCCTCGCGGGCCTCGAGGATGCCCGCCTGGACGTACAGCGCCTCGGCGGAGATGCGCAGCCCCTTCGCGATCTGCTGCAGGATCTCCGCGCTCGGCTTGCGCAGGCCCCGTTCGATCTGGCTCAGGTACGGGTTGGAGATGCCCGAGACGTCCGCGAGCTGGCGCAGCGAGATCTGCGCCCGCGTGCGCTGCTCCCGGATGTACTCCCCGATGGAGCCGACCTTCGAACTTGCCATGCCTCCACCCTCCGCGACCGTGCTTGCAATTGCAAGCAGGCTGCTAGCGTTTTCCCGGTGAGCCTGCTCACATCCGCCCTGACCAGCAGCGATGTCCGTCATTCCCGGCTCCCCGGCCAGGCCGTGAGGACCATCTCGACCGCCGGAAGCAGATCATCGACGGTCGCGCCGTCGCCGGCGCGCTGCGACAGCCCCTGCAGGACGAGGGCGAACATCTGGGCCACCGCACGAGGGTCGGCGCCCTCCGGCAGCTCGCCCTTGCGGACGCCCTCGGCCGCCCGTTCGGCGAACGCGTCCACGTTGCCGTTGCGGATGTCGCGGAGGTACGTCTCGATCTCGGCGTCGCGCGGCGCGACGTTCGTGGCGGCCCGGATGACGAGGCAGCCCGCCGGGTGGGACGGGTCGGTGTAGATCACGGCGGCCTCCCGCAGGGCGCGGGCGTACCCGCGGTAGAGGGTGGGCTCCTCGGCGAGGGCGCGGCCGACGAAGTCCGCCCACTCCGTCCGCTGGTAGCCCTCGACGACCTCCTTGAACAGCGTCTTCTTGTCGCCGAACGCGGCATAGAGGCTGGCCGGGCGGATGCCCATGGCCTCGGTCAGGTCGCCGATGGACGTGGCCTCGTAGCCGCGCTCCCAGAACAGCCTGGTGGCGGACGCGAGGGCGGCGTCGCGGTCGAAGGCCCGGGGACGGCCCCGGCGGGTCTCGGTCATGCCCCAATTCTAGATCGACCGCTCAACAAAGTGTGCTAGGTTCTTTCTTGAGCGATCATTCAACAAATGAGAGGCGGTCGCACGATCATGGGCACTGGACGTCTGGACGGAAAGTTCGCGCTGGTCACCGGGGGCAGCAGGGGTATCGGGCGGGCCATCGCGCGCCGGCTGGCCGCGGACGGCGCGACCGTCGTCCTCACCTACGCCCGGGACGCCGAGTCGGCGGCCGGCATCGTCGCGCAGATCGAGAAGGAGGGCGGGCGGGCCCACGCGATCCAGGCCGACTTCGGCACGCACGGCGACGCGGAACGCCTGTGGGCCGCCTACGACGAGGCGACCCGGGACGAGCCGGGCGGCGGCGGGCGCGTGGACATCATCGTCAACAACGCGGGCATCGGACGCAGCGACGACCTGGAGCACCTCACCGAGGACGGCTTCGACGAGGTGTTCGCGGTGAACGTCCGCGCGCCGTTGTTCATCGTCCAGCAGGCCCTGCCGCGGCTGAACGACGGCGGCCGGATCGTCAACGTGACCACCGGGCTGACCAGGATCGCGATGCCCGAGATCCTCGCCTACAGCGCGACCAAGGCCGCCCTGGAGAACCTCACCCTGAACCTGGCCGTGCAGCTCGGGCCGCGCGGCGTCACCGTCAACTCCGTCCGGCCGGGGATCATCGACACCGACGTCAACGCGTCCTGGCTGCGCGGGAACCCCGAGGCGTGGGAGCAGTCGGCCGCCCTGTCGGCGCTCGGACGCGTCGGGGAGCCCGAGGACGTCGCGGACGTCGTCTCGTTCCTCGCGTCCGACGAGGCCCGCTGGGTGACCGGCAGCGCCCTGGACGCCACCGGCGGGTCGAAGCTCTGAGGCCCCGCTTGGCGGTCGGAACGCCGCGGTTCCGCGGACCCGGCGGGCCTCCAGGCCCCGGCGGGTCCGCGGATCTCGGAGGTCAGGAGACGGCGCTGGGGGCGGCCGTCCAGGTGTTGCAGACGGACAGGTCCTGCGTCCGGATGCCCCGGACGACCCATCCGGCGTAGTGCTTGCTGGAGCCGTGGTCGCGCTTGTCGGCGGGCTGGTTCTCGTCGCCGCGGCCCTGGACGTCCACGACCAGCGCGGTGTACTGCTGCTGGTCGAGCGGCAGGGTCGTGCGGTTGGCGCCGAGGAACTCGCCCGCGAAGCACTGCGCCTGCAGCTCGATGCGGCGGCTGGCCTCGGCCCGGCCGAGCGGGTCGCTCTCGTCCATGAGGCGGTCGCCGTAGAGCAGGATGCCCGCCCGGTCCTGGACGTGGTGGCCGTACTCGTGCGCGATGACCCGCGCGAACACCGCGAAGTGCGCCACCGACTCGTTGCCCGAGGTCTCGATGACGTGCTTGAGGCCGACGTACATCGTGTTGTTCGCCGGGCAGTAGAAGGCCGACGAGCCGGGGGCGGGGTAGTTGCCGCACGGGCTGTTGCCCGGCGTCAGCCAGAACACCCGGTTCGGCGGCGCGAACGACATGCCGCTCTTGCCGAACTGGGCCTTCCAGGTCGCGTCGAGGCAGTCGCTCAGCTCGTTCATGAAGCGGCGCATCGAGTCGGACGTCTCGTCCAGCGCGGGCAGGTGGCAGCTCACCGAGGACAGCGCCCCGGTCGCGTACAGCTTGTTGTTCGTGGCGGTCGCGCGAGTCGCGGTCTGCGGCGACCCGCCGCCCCGGCCGGGCGAGGTCGCGCCGCTCCCGCCGGAGCTCTGCACGGTCGTCCGGTGGGACGACAGCGCCGACAGCACCACGATCAGCACGACGCCGAGCGCGGCGAACGCGCCGATGATCCCCGCGACCGTCCCGCCGGCGCTGCGGCGCGGCGGACGGCTCGGCGGCATGTACCGGTACGCGACCGGGCCGCCGCGCGGGTAGGGCTGGGGCATCCCCCGGTACGGCGGCGGCGGTCCCTGCGGGGGCGGGGGCGGCGCGCCGTACGGCTGCGCGGGCGGCGCGCCGTAAGGCGGACGGGGCGGGGCGCCGTAAGGCTGCGCCGGCGGCGCGCCCTGCGGGG
>NZ_JBFAOF010000583.1:0-4617 GCF_040675125.1 Spirillospora sp. NPDC049652
AGGAACTGCGCGGCGCGCTGGGGCGCGAGCAGCCGCACCTCCTGGACGGACGTCCAGCGGGTCTCGCGGCCGAGGGTCCCGGCGCTCCCGTCGGCCGCCGGGGTCACCTCGACGAGCTGGTGCTCGACCAGCGCCAGGGGCTGCCAGCTCTCGCCCGGGGCGAAGGCGAACAGCGACGGGCCGTCCGCGCCGGTCAGGATGGCGGCGGGCAGCTCGTGCTGGTTCAGCAGCACCCGGATCGTGTGGCGCAGGTGGGTCAGCGGCGGTGCGCCGGCGATGCGGGCGGCGGGCAGGGTGATGCGGGCGTTGGACGCGTCGTAACTGAGCTGCTGCGGCCAGGAGACCAGGTCGGTGGCGGTGAGCATCCCGTTGAGCAGGAAGCGCTCCTGCCAGTCCGCGCCGTCCAGGCGAGAGGTGTAGCCGACCACGAGGTCGCCGGCCGAGGAGCCGTACAGCCGCGCCGCCTCGGCGGTCCGGTTCGGGACGGGGTCCTGGAGCGAGCGGCCCCAGTGGGCGACGAGCAGAGCCTCGACGAAAGCGCCGGTCAGGGGGAGTCGCGGCAGATCGTCCGGCCGGGCGGTGGCGCGGAAGGTCACCGTGGCGAAGCCGGGGGCGGCGCGTCCGCTCAGGCCGGGCGTTCCGGCGTCGGCGAGGCGCATGCCCGGCAGGAACTGGAGGCCGTCCGGTTGCGAGGTGCTGTAACCGTTCCAGCCGAACTGGAGCGTGGTGTCACCGGCCAGGGCCGCGGGCGAGCCGTCGGGAAGGGTGACGGCGAGGCTGAGGTCGTCGAACAGGTTCGCGGAGTCGAGCGTGAAACGGCCCGTCCCCGCCTCCGAGGCCATCAGGTTGAAGGTCAGCGTGGCCGCGAGAGCCTGCCCTCGGGTCGTCATCGGCACGGCGGCCGGTCCCGAGGCGAAGCGCGCGGTCACCTCCTCGGCGCTGAGGGCCCGGTTGTAGAGCGCGACCATGCGGTAGGTGCCCAGCCAGGCCCGTCCGCCGGTGATCTCGTCGCCGAGGGCGAGTTCGAACTGGTCGTTCCAGGCGGCCAGGCTTCCGCCGACGGTGTGCTCGGCCTTGAGCTGTCCGTTGAGGTAGATCCGGGTGCGGCCGTCGGCGGAGCGGGTGAAGGCCAGGTGGGTCAGGGCGGGGCCGAGCGACCCGGCCGGGGTGGCCAGGTCGGGGCTGCCGGTGGCGTCGGTGGCGTCGGTGCGCAACCAGGCGTCCATGCTGGACGAGTCGAGCAGGCCCTTGCGCTGCTGGAGCGTGACGTTGCGGTGCGTGTCGTCGGACGAGACGGTGAGGATGTCGAACTGCCCGTTGGTGAGCAGCCCGGTGACGGGCTTCACCCACGCCTCGACGCTGATCTCGTTGCCCGCCTTCACCGCGGCGTTCAGCTTCGCGGCCGGAGCGCCCGAGCGGAGCAGCGTCGGCTTGGTGAGCGTCAGGCCGCCGGAGCTCCAGCTCATGCCCTGGGTCGAGGCCGCGGTCAGATCCAGCGGCGCGCCGACGCCGGACGAGTCGTGGACGGTCGCGCCGCTGCCTTCGTCGAAGCGGTAGAGGGCCTGCAACCCCGTAGGCGGTCTTCCGACGCGGACGGCGAGGCTGAGCTTCAGGGTGTGCTCGCCGCCGGTCATGTCGAGGCCGAGGGCGACCCGCTGCGGGACGATCGGGTCCTGGGCGGACGCGCCGGGCAGGGTGAAGGGCGGGGTGACGGGGCCGGGGAAGGAGATCGCCGGCACGGCGACCGCCCACTGCACCTGGAACAGGTGGAAGTACAGCCGGACCTGGTCGATGTTCAGACCGGCGCCACCGGAAGCCAGGGCGACACTGCCGACGCGCAGGCGCGGCGCGTCCCCGGCCTCACCGGCCGAGACGGCCAGCGGCCACTCCAGCGGCGAGCCCTCCACCTTGACGGCACTGAGGTTCAACACAGTGCCCGCACCGCTACCGGCACCGCCGCCGGCACCGGTGAAGGTCAGCCGCACGCAGTTGCTCAGCTCGGCCTGCTCGCCGGCGGAACCGGCCACCGGAAGCTGCAACCGCCCGATCACCTCGACCGCGGTCACGCCGTCGCCGGTGAAGCCCACGCGGTCGAGCACCAGGGGGAAGAAGCGCAGGCCGAACAGGTCGAGGCCGGGCGCGGGCGCGTCGGGATCGTCGCCGGGCGGACGCAGTCGCCACTCGTACCCGGTGCGGTGCTCGTAGTCGCTGCTGCGCGCCTCGGGGTCGTTGCCGTCCAGGTCCAGTTCAACGGCTTCGGGCGAGTGGGCGGACGCCTTGGTGAACGCCGTGCCCTGGACGGGCAGGTCCCGGAACCACAGCCGCCAGGACGCCGTCCCGTGGCCGAGGGTGAGCGGGACGCGGGTGGTGGTCAGCTGCACGTCGCCCGCGGTGGGATGGCTCAGCGGCGTCCGGATCAGGTTGGACGCGGGCGCGCTCGCGCCGCGCACCAGCCCGCGCTGGTCGGCGAAACCGGCACCGGCCACGACCCGGGCGGCCATGCTTCCGGCCGTCAGCCGGTACTGGGCGGCGCCGGCCGGGGCGTCCGCGGGCAGGCGGCGCAGACCGGTGGCGCCGTCGGTGAAGTCGCCGTCGATCCCGCGGAGGGCCGTCTCGCCGGCCAGTGTCAGCGGGGCGCTCTGCGCGGGGTCGGCGTTGTCCAGGCGCAGTTCGCCCGGGTAGCCGTCGAGGGCGAAGGTGGCGCGGACGGGCCAGGAGCGTGTGGACGCCAGGAAGCGCAGCACGGTCTGGCCGTCCTGGCGGGCGAAGGCGGCCACGCTGTCGGCCGCGGCGAGGTCGGCGCGCTCGGCGAGGCGCCGCCAGTGCGCGGCGTAGTCCGCGCGCGTCAGCGGACGCGGCGGCTCGGGCCGCGCGGTGTCGGGCAGCGGGGAGCTCTCCCGCGGGTCCCTGGGGATCCTGGGGAGCTGGGCCAGCGCTTGGACCTCGTCGGTGTACGGCAGGTCGTGGCGGTACTGGACGGCCAGGCCGAGCGCGGGGTCGTTCTGCGGCGGGTCGCCGTCGGGCCGGGGGTCGAGCACCAGCCCGGGCAGCGAGAGCGCGGCCAGCGGCAGGTCGTACAGCTTGTCCGCGTCCGTGCCGAGCCATTCGCGGGCGGGTTTGGAGCCGCCGCCGTAGCGCGGCCATCCGGCGGCTCCGTCGGCGGTGAAGCGCCAGTGGTCGGGCAGGTCCAGGCCGTCCTGGCGGGTCACCGGCAGCTCGAACGGGACGAGCTGGCGTCCGGCGATCGGCACGTTGGGCGGGTCGATGCTCTGGGTGAGCGCCAGGGCCTGCACCATCGGCAGCGTCGGATGGCGGCGCCAGACCAGTGGCAGCGCGGCGCTGAGGGTGTCGGGGGCGAGGACGCCGCCGGTCACCAACGCCCGCAGCAGCACGGGGTCGAAGTCGTACTGGAAGGCCCAGGCGCCCAACGCGGCCGAGGGCGCGGGCGTGCCGCGCCAGGTGAAGCCGATCGCGTCGAACGTGAGCCGCGCCAGCGGCGCGAACAGCTCGCGTCCGGTGACGGTGTGCAGCGGGACGGGCGTCAGGCCGCCGATCCAGTCGTCCAGGTCGGGCAGGGCGTCGGCGGCGGTGGGCGCCTGGGTGCTCAGCCAGAACAGGCCGTTGAGCGCCACCTCCGGCGCGTCCAGCGTCAGGTCGGCCGACTGGAGCCGGAACTCCGAACCGGCCGGGGCGAGCACCCAGACGCCGGTCAGGTGCCGGGCCGCGGCGAGAGTGAGGCTCCAGGGCTGCTCGCCGGGCGCCTGGCCGAGCCCGGAGGAGTCGTCGTTGCCGAAGCTGACGGCGCCGCGCAGCAGGTTGGCGGGCGCCGGGACGGGCTGCGCCTGCGCCACGCCCGCGTCCAGGTAGATCTGCTCGGAGAGGTTGGGCAGCGGGAGCTGGGCCCAGCCGTCGTCCAGGGGAGTGAAGCCCCACAGGACCGGCGGCGTGACGGGGGCGGCGGTCCCCGGCGCGGGCGGGGTCCAGGACGGTTCGGGCTCCCGCAGGGTCGCGCGGAGCCGCCGCGCGGCCTCGTTCGGGTCGAAGGCGAGCGTGGTGGCGGCGAGGGTGACCCGCTCGGTCCAGCCGGAGCCGTCGCGGACGGCGTGGTACCCGAGCGTGCCGGGGGAGCCGGCCGGCGGGTCGCCCGCCGCAAGCTCCACCCGCAGATTCGTGCCGTCGGCGGTGACCCGCGCGCCGGCCGGGGTGATCCGGGCGAGCGTGTCGGGCTGGACGGCCGGGTCGTAGGGCTGCCGGTCGCTCAGCAGCAGGCCGAACGCCTCGCCCGGGAAGCCGATCGGGCGCGTGCCGGGCTGCTCCTGCCAGGGCGCGATATTCCAGAACAGGCGCGGGACGGTGAGCGGGTCGGCGGGTTCCAGGGTGGCCCACTGCGGTGCGGGCACCGGCTGGACCGACCCGTTCAGCGGGTTGCCGGGGTTGAGGTAGCGGTTGAGCCGCCGCCACGACGTGAGGAGCGCCGCCCGCTCGGCGTCGGTCAGCCGCTCGGTCTCGACGGTCATCCGGAAGCCGCGCACCGTCGTCCCCGGCGTCGGCGCGGGGTCGGGGACGACCCGGGCGAGCTGGAACACCGCGCTGACCGGTGCGCTGTCCCAGAGCAGA
>NZ_JBFAOF010000584.1:0-4612 GCF_040675125.1 Spirillospora sp. NPDC049652
TCTTGTTGGGTGTTTTTGTGCGGGGTTTTCTCTCTTGTGCTCTCCCCACCCCCCCCCCCGGGGGAGCGGCCCCCCCACCTGTGCGGGCGGGGGCCGGCCCACCCCCCCCCCCCCCCGACCCTCTCCTATCTGCGCACGGCCCGTTCGGTGAGCCACCCGAAGAGCAGCCCGAGCGTCGTCCACAGGACGGCCTGCATCCCCAGCGAGGCGATGCGGAAGTCCCACAGCGTCTCGGCCGGGAAGCCGTGCGGAACGGCGTCCGGCTTCGGCGTGATCTTGAACAGAACCGCGTTGACCAGCACGAACGCGACGACCGAGACGGTCACCGCGTTCCAGGTCCCGAACCGGGAGGCGAGCCGCCGGCACAGGATCACGGCTCCGACGACGGTGGCGATCCCGATGGCGACCATGCCGAAGTACAGGGCCGTCCGGCTGCCGATCGTCTCGGGGTTCCCGACCGCCGGGGGAGTCGCCGGGTACTTCAGGAACGGCACCCCCTCGACCGCGACGAACCCCAGCAGCCCGACCAGGGCCGCCGTGGCGCGCGCGTGCAGGGAGCCGAGGCGTCCGTAGGCGAAGGCGAACGCGATCGCGAAGATTCCGCCGATCGCGACACCGTAGACGCCGACGGCGGTGACGAGGCCCGCCGTCTTCTGGACGGTCCGCGACACCACCTCCACCTCGTGCCCGGCGCCGTGGTCGGCGTGCGCCTCCTCGAACGCGATCGCGTTCCCGACCTGCGGCTCGCCGTAGATCCAGGCGACGACCAGGGCGAGCGCCGCCCCGGCGATCCCGGCGAGCATCCCCCGAACGAGCAGGGAGCGCATGGTCATCGCGGGGGCGGGCGCGGCGACGTCGGCCGCCATCAGTGGCAGGGGAAGCCGAGCAGGTGCCGGCCGTCGTGGGTGAACTCGTGCACCCAGGTCCCGGAGACCAGCGAGGTCGCGCCCTGCTCGGCGCCGACGAAGTAGATCAGGACGAGGCCGAGGACGGCGGCGAGCACCGCCCACGGGACGATGTCGCGGACGGGGACCGACAGCGGCGCGGGCCGGGGGACGGCGCGCTCTTCGACAACGGCGGACTGGGCCATCAGGGGTCTCCTCACGGGGTGCACTCGCCCCGGTAGCGGGAGGACGACGGGTCAGTGTCCTGACTCCCAGATCTCCGCCTCCCGCCGACCTTCCCGCCGGTGGTCCGGCCGTGGTCGCGCGCGGGGGAGGCTCCCTGGTCACAGTGGCGGGACCGTCCCGGAATCGCACCGGGTTCCTGCGCACCGTCGCCTCGATGTGAACTTGTCAGCCGAAGCGTCCCCTTTGGGGCTCCGGGCGTCAAGTCGTCACGTCCTCCCGCTGTCTCGGTCCCTGAGACGCGTGCTCATGGACTGAGACAATGCGGTACAGTCTGCGCATGGCTTCCCGCAGCATCCGCCTCGCGGCCATCCCCGGAGACGGGATCGGCCCGGAGGTCGTCGCCGAGGGGCTGAAGGTCCTCGACGCCGTCGCCCCCGCCCACGACCTGACGTTCGAGCAGACCGAGTACGACCTCGGCGCGGCCCGCTACCACCGCACCGGCGAGGTCCTTCCGGACTCGGTCCTCGCGGAGCTGCGCGACCAGGACGTCATCCTGCTCGGCGCGATCGGCGACCCATCCGTGCCGTCCGGTCTGCTGGAGCGGGGCCTGCTGCTGCGCACCCGGTTCGAGTTCGACCACTACGCCAACCTGCGTCCGGTGAAGCTGCTGCCCGGCGCGACGTCCCCGCTCGCGGGCGTCGGCCCGGACGACATCGACATGCTGGTCGTCCGCGAGGGCACCGAGAGCCTGTACGCGGGCACCGGCGGCGTGATCCGCAAGGGCACCCCGCACGAGATCGCCACGCAGGAGAGCGTCAACACCGCCTTCGGCGTCGAGCGGGTCGTCCGGTACGCCTTCGAGCAGGCCGCCGCGCGTCCGCGCAAGAAGCTGACGCTCGTCCACAAGGACAACGTCCTCACCTACGCCGGTGATCTCTACCAGCGCGTGCTGAGGCGCGTCGGCGAGGAGTTCCCGCAGGTCGAGACCGACTACTGCCACGTGGACGCGGCGACGATGTTCTTCGTCAACCAGCCGCGGCGGTTCGACGTGATCGTCACCGACAACCTCTTCGGCGACATCATCACCGACATCGGCGCGGCCGTCGCGGGTGGCATCGGGCTCGCCGCGTCCGGCAACGTCAACCCCGACGGCACCGCCCCCTCGATGTTCGAGCCGGTGCACGGCAGCGCCCCCGACATCGCCGGGCAGGGCAAGGCGGACCCGACAGCCACTATCCTGTCGGTCGTGATGCTTCTGGACCACCTCGGCGAGACCGCGGCCGCGCGCCGCGTCGAGACCGCCGTCGCCGAGGACCTCGTCGAACGCGCGGGAGCGGGCGTCCGCTCGACCGCGCAGATCGGCGACGCCATCGCCAAGCGAGTAGCCGGGTAGGCGCGCTCGCCGACCAGCCATGACCGGGCGCGCCGCGGACGGCGCGCCCGGTTTCTCTTCGTGCCGCCGTCTTCGGTGACCCGGACCTGTCAGGTCGTCAACCAGGTCTGGACGAAGTACGACAATAGGCACTAGGGAAGGTCGGGACGGCAACGGAGCCGCCTGGCGATCCGGGAGAGGACATCCACGATGAGCACGCTGGACTTTGAGATCATCCGCAACGAGAACGCCGTCTCGGCGGAGGACCGCGCGGCAATCCTGGCCGATCCCGGATGGGGCCAGCACTTCACGGACCACATGATCACGATCCGGTACCGCAAGGACAAGGGCTGGCACGACGCCCGGATCCAGCCCTACGGGCCGATCACGCTCGACCCCGCCGCGCAGGTCCTGCACTACGCCCAGGAGCTGTTCGAGGGGCTCAAGGCCTACCGGCAGGCCGACGGCTCGATCGTCATGTTCCGCCCGTCCGCCAACGCCGCCCGGATGAACACCTCCGCCCGGCGCATGGCCATGCCGGAGATCCCCGAGGAGCTGTTCGTCGAGGCCCTGGAGCTCCTGGTCTCCACCGACCGCGACTGGGTCCCGACGACCGAGGGGCACAGCCTCTACCTGCGGCCGTTCATGTTCGCCACGACCCGGCTGCTCGGCGTCAACCAGCCGGCGGACGAGTACCTGTTCATGGTCATCGCGTCCCCGTCCGGCAACTACTACGCGCGGGGGATCAAGCCGGTCACCGTCTGGCTGTCGCAGGACTACACCCGGGCCGCCCCCGGCGGCACCGGCGCGGCGAAGACCGGCGGCAACTACGCGGCGTCCTTCGCCGGGCAGGCCCAGGCCGTCGCGCACGGCTGCGACCAGGTCGTCTGGCTGGACGCGGTCGAGCACCGGTGGGTCGAGGAGGTCGGCTCGATGAACCTGATGTTCGTCTACGGCGCCGGGGCGCAGCCGCGCATCCTCACCCCGGCGCTCACCGGCACCCTGCTCCCCGGGATCACCCGCGACTCGATGCTCACCCTCGCCCCCGACCTCGGCATCCAGGTCGAGGAGGGCAAGATCAACATCGACGAGTGGCAGCACGGCTGCGAGTCCGGCGAGCTGACCGAGGTGTTCGGCTGCGGCACCGCCGCGGTCATCAGCCCGGTCGGCGCGGTCAAGGGCGCCGACCGCGAGTGGACGATCGGCGACGGCGGGGCCGGCCCGATCTCCATGCGGCTGCGCGAGGAGCTGATCGGCATCCAGTACGGCCGCCGCCCCGACCCGTACGGCTGGGTCCACAAGGTCGTCTGACCGCGTCCCTGAGCGAGACCTGGGAAAGCCCCGTGAGACGGCCCGCGCCGCCTCGCGGGGCTTTGCCCATGCCTCCGACCAGGCATTATCTCACGATGTGAGATGCGAGTTGGCGAATGTGAGACGGCTGTGGCATGCTCAGGGCATCATGCGCAGCAGCCTCGTGATTATCGGCTGGCGCGCCGGCACCTGACGGAACACCGCCGGCGCGCAGACCTCTCACGTCCGTGAGGGGTCTTTTCGTTTTCCGGCGCGGCTCCGTCGTCCTCGAAGGGTTCACCGCACATGCAGGGCGACGCATTCCACGTGTACGACACCACGCTGCGCGACGGCTCGCAGCAGGAGGGCCTCAACCTCTCCGTGGACGACAAGCTCGCCGTCGCGCGCCACCTGGACGCGCTCGGCGTGGGCTTCATCGAGGGCGGCTGGCCCGGAGCCAACCCCAAGGACACCGAGTTCTTCCGCCGCGCTCGAACAGAGCTGGGGCTGAGGAACGCGCAGCTCACCGCGTTCGGCGCGACCCGCCGGGCCGGTGCGAAGGCCGCCGACGACCCCCAGGTGGCCGCCCTGCGCGACTCGGGGGCGCCCGTCGTGACGCTGGTGGCCAAGAGCCACGACCGGCACGTCGAGCTGGCCCTCCGCACGACCCTGGAGGAGAACCTCGCGATGATCCGCGACACCGTCTCCCACCTGCGTGCGGAGGGCCGGCGCGTCTTCCTGGACGCCGAGCACTTCTTCGACGGCTACCTCGCCAACCGCGCGTACGCCCTGGAGGTCGTCCGCACCGCCGCCGAGGCCGGGGCCGACGTGATCGCGCTCTGCGACACCAACGGCGGCATGCTGCCGGACGAGCTCGCCG
>NZ_JBFAOF010000585.1:0-4596 GCF_040675125.1 Spirillospora sp. NPDC049652
CGCGACGTTGCGCAGGCCCTCGCCGACGAGCGCCAGCGCGAGGACGGTCGCGGTGGTGGTGCCGTCACCGGCGATGTCGTTGGTCTTGGTCGCCACTTCCTTGGCGAGCTGGGCCCCGAGGTTCTCGTACGGGTCCTCGAGCTCCACCTCGCGGGCGATGGTGACGCCGTCGTTGGTGATGGTCGGCGCGCCGAACTTCTTGTCGATGACGACGTTGCGGCCGCGCGGGCCGATCGTCACCTTGACGGCGTCCGCGAGAGCGTTGACGCCGCGCTCAAGAGCCCGGCGAGCGTCCTCGTCGAATTCCAGGATCTTCGCCATGCGGATGATCTCCTCTATGAAGCGCGCCGCCCCGGCCGCCCGCCAACGGCGGCCGGACGGGGCGGGTGCATCACGTCTCGGTGATTACTTCTCGATGATCGCGAGGACGTCGCGAGCCGAGAGAACGAGGTACTCCTCGTTGTTGTACTTGACCTCGGTGCCGCCGTACTTGCTGTACAGCACCACGTCACCGACCTTCACGTCGAGCTCGACGCGCTGGCCCTTGTCGTCGACGCGCCCCGGACCGACAGCGAGGACGGTGCCCTCCTGCGGCTTCTCCTTGGCGGTGTCGGGAATGACCAGACCCGACGCGGTGGTGGTCTCGGCCTCAAGCGGCTGGACGACGATGCGGTCCTCAAGCGGCTTGAGAGCAACCTTGGTGGCGGTCGTCACGATCAGACCTCCCCTTCGATTGGTCCTCGGCCGGCCTCACGGGCCGACCAGCACAGATGACAAGAGAGGCGACCCTGGACCGGCCTGTCGTCGCGGGTGCCAGACCGACCTTGTCGCTGTTTGGCACTCTCACACTGAGAGTGCCAGTCATGGAGACTATGCCCGACCCGGTAAGCCGTCAACACGAACCGCGCCGAGCGCCTCGGTTCGAGGTGACGAGGCGTCCCTTCGGTCCCGGATGCGCGCTCCGTCCACCCCGGTCACCCGCGCGGTTCGACCCGGACACGCCGCATCGGCACCCTCGCGCGGGCGCTACCGTCCAGGCTATGGACTCCGAGGCGTTCCGCGACCTGCTGACACCCCTCGGCCGGGACCTGCTCGCCGAGGCCGGCGGCGCGGACCTGACCGAGGCGGGCCTGCTCGCGACCGCCACCCGGCTGCGCGGCCGCTTCCCGGCGGAGCTGGTGAACGCCGCGCTGACGCAGCTGCGGCTGCGGGACCGGGCCCGCGCCAAGTTCGGGGACGACGCGTCCCGGATGTTCTTCACTCCGGCCGGTCTGGAGCAGTCAACGCGCGCGGGGGTAGCGTCCTACCGGGCCCGCCGCTTCGCGGATTCACCGAAGATTCACCGCACGTTGGAAGTCGGCTGCGGGATCGGGGCCGATCTCGTCGCGCGGGCCCTGGCGGGGGTGCCGGGCGACGGCGTCGAGCTCGATCCGCTGACGGCGGAGGTCGCCCGGGCCAACCTCGCGGCCTTCGGCGTGGACGGGATCGCGTCCGTCCGGGCGGGCGACGGGACGGCGGCCGACCCGTCCGGGTACGGCGCGGTCTTCGCCGATCCGGGCCGGCGGACCGCGCGCGGACGGGTGTTCGACCCGCGCGCGTACGAGCCGCCGCTGGACGTCGTGCTGGACATGGCGCGGAGCGTCCCGGCGGCGTGCGTGAAGGTCGCGCCGGGCATCCCGCACGAGGCCGTCCCGGACGGCGCGGAGGCCGAGTGGATCTCGGTCGGCGGGGACGTGAAGGAGGCCGCCCTCTGGCTCGGCGACCTCGCCGGGACCGTCCGCCGCCGCGCGACCCTCATCCCGTCCGCCCTGGGCTCGGAGTTCTCGGCGGCGCCCGCATCGGCCACCCCGGCGGAGACGGGTCCCGCGCCCTGGGGTGAGCCGGGAGGCGTGGTGTCGCTGACCCCGGACGACGGGCTCGGGGAGCCGGAGATCCGGGGCTGGGGTCGGTACCTGTACGAGCCCGACGGGGCGGTCATCCGGGCGCATCTCGTCGCCGAGGTCGCGGCGCTGGTCGGCGGCGGGCTGGTCGACCCGCGCATCGCCTACATCACGTCCGACGAGCTGACCGGCACCCCGTTCGCGGCGGCCTACGAGATCGAGGACGTGGTCCCGTTCTCGGTCAAGCGGCTCCGGGCGGAGCTGCGGCGGCGCGGCGCCGGCATCCTGACGATCAAGAAGCGCGGGTTCGCGGCGGACGTCGAGCGGCTGCGCCGCGATCTCGGCTTCGGGGGCAGGCGGACGGGCGCCGGCGAGGTGACCCTGGTGCTGACCCGGGTCGGGGACGACCCGGTGGCCCTGCTCGCGCGCCCGGCGGGCGGTCCCGGCGGGCTGAAACCAGCCCAATGATCTTCACGTCGGTTCCGGCGGCCAAGCACGGCCGCGTGGCGCGCCACGATCACGCAAATCCTGAGCACTTTCCGGCATCCCGTCCGCCAATGAATGCAGCGCACCCGGCAAGGTGATTTGACGCGGCGCTTAATCGGCGCGTCGCGAACGCTTCGAGTTCCACTTCTAAATGCCATCCTGGAATGGTCGGCCACGCACGTGACGGTATCCCGCCGGACGGGTGCGCGGCCCGCCGCCCGAATCCCCGCCCGGGTCCGTCCGGTAGCTGATGTTCGGCGAGTTGTGCGGACTTGTTCCGCACCCGGCGGGCCCGTGCCCGGACGGAGTGTCCGCCCGTGCCGGGGCCGGCACCGCCGCAAATGCGGATCCTTGACCGGAACAAGGAGAAAACCCCGCCCCGGGTGATCGGTGACCTATCTCTCCAGTGGGGCGACAAAGCCCATTCCACAGAACTCGTAATTTTTCTTGCTAGTGCATAACGCCGCCCCCGGCACGCACTACAGTGAGGCGTTCGGAAATCACTGCCGCACGCTAATTCGCCGCGTCGGCACACGAAGGAGCATCGGGTGGAAACGAATCACAACTTCCTGCAGACGGGGGGTCAACCGGTCTCGGACCGGATGCGGGAGTTGCTCGCCCGTGCGGCGCAGGACCATGTCTACGAACAGCGCTCACAGGGTCAGGTTCTGGACGAGATCCGGCAGCGCCTGGAAGGGATGGAGTGGCTGCTCCGCGAGGTGCGCGAGCGCGAGCTCAGCGGCCTCACCGGACAGTTGGACAGCGTCCGCGGGCAGGTCGACGACCTGTCCAGCAAGCCCCCGGAGTGGGCCGAGGGGCTCGCGGAGCACATCGAGGCGGTCGGCGAGCGGGTCAAGCCGGTCGCCGAGCTGCCCGCGCTGTGGGCCGACGTCGGCGTCGTCGCCGAGAACGTCGACGAGGGCCTCACCCGCATGCAGGCCATGCTCGACTCCGCCCAGGGCATCGCCGACGCCAGCCGGCAGGCCGCCCAGCGCATGGAGGAGATGGCCAAGCGGCTCGACAAGCTGCAGGGCAGCATGGAGGCCGCGTCCGTCCGCTTCAACCGGCTGGACAAGTCCCTGGCCGAGCTGGGGCACCGGGCGGAGCGGCTGGACCACTCCATCACCGGTGTGACCAGCCGGGTCGACCAGTCCCTCGGGGAGATGGCCGACCGGGTGGAGCAGGGCCTGGAGGCCGTCAACGGCCGCGTCGAGGGCGTCGGCGGGCGCCTGGACGGCCTGGACGGCCGCCTCGACGGGCTCGACGGCCGGCTGGAGGGCCTGTCGGGCAAGCTGGGCGGGCTGGACGGCCGGCTGGAGGGCGTGGACGACCGGGTCGAGAGCGTCAACGAGCGGATCGGCCGGCTGCCCGGCACGCTGGAGATCGGCGAGCTGCACCGCAAGGTCGGCGAGCTGGTGCAGCGCCCGCCGGTCGACCACGGCGACCGGTTCGACGCGCTGGAGAAGCACCTCGCCGAGGCGGTGGACCCGCTGATCGAGGAGCTGCGCGCCCGGCCCGACCGGGACGAGGTCAAGGCCACCCTGTCGCAGATCGCCGAGACGGCCTACAGCGACGTGGCCAAGCGGATGGACGAGTTCTCCCGGCACTTCGAGGACGTGCACGAGGACGTCCGCAAGCGCATCGAGGGCATCCACGAGGAGGTCACCCGCAAGGTCGACACCGCGCTGGAGGAGTTCACCACCCAGGTCGACATCGTGTCCCGCCGGGTCGAGTCGGTGCACACCGACGTCACCAAGCAGGTCGAGTCGGTGCACAACGAGGTCTCCCGGCAGGTGAGCGGCGTGCACGACGACGTGTCCAAGCGGATCGACGACATCCACGAGGACGTCACCAAGCAGGTCGACTCGATCCACGAGGACGTGTCCCGCCGCGTCGGCGGCGTCCAGGAGGAGTTCTCCCGCCAGGTCGAGGGCGTCCAGGACGAGGTCACGCGCCGCGCCAAGGCCGTCCAGGAGGCGCTGGGCCGCCGGTTCGAGGACGTCCAGGACGAGGTCGGGCGCAAGGTCGACGACGTGCACGGCGACGTCACCAAGCAGGTGACGGCGGTGCACGAGGACGTGCTCAAGCGCCTGTCCACCCTGGAGGAGACCATGCTGGCCCTGGCCGAGGCGCTGCTGCGCCCGCGCCGCGACGGAAGCAAGGACTGAGGAGCGCGAACGGGGGCGGGGCGTCCCGTCCGCGCGGCCGGCCGGCCGCCGCGGCGACGCCC
>NZ_JBFAOF010000586.1:0-4595 GCF_040675125.1 Spirillospora sp. NPDC049652
CCACGGCGTCCGCGATCTCCTCCGGCTCGCAGTTGCGCTGCCCGCGCGGCGCGGACGTTCCGGCGATGAGCTCGGTGTTGGTGAAGGACGGCAGGACGGCGCTGACGTGCACGCCGCTGTCCAGCACCTCCAGCCGGGCCGACTCGGTGAACGCGATGACCGCGGCCTTGCTGGCGTTGTAGAGCGCCAGGCCCGGCGTCGGCAGCAGGCCCGCGACGGACGCGATGTTGACGACGTGCCCGCGCCCGCGCGGCAGCATCCGGTCGAGCGCGAGCTTGGTGCCGAGCATGACACCGTGCACGTTGATGTCGACGCAGCGCCGCGCGTCCGCGTCGGACTCGCCGGTCACCGGGCCGATCGGCATGATGCCCGCGTTGTTGACCAGGACGTCCACGGGCCCGTGCGCGACCTCGGCCTCCGCGAGGAACGTCTCGAACGACTCGCGCGACGTGACGTCCACCGGGAGCGCCGTGACGCCCAGCCGCTCCCCGGCGGCCCTCGCCGCGGCCTCGTCGATGTCGCCGATGACGACCGTTCCGCCCTTGGCCCTGCACGCGCGCGCGGTGGCGAAGCCGATGCCGCGTGCCGCACCGGTGATGACGACGACCTTGCTCATGCCACACGCTCCAGGCTCATGCCACACGCTCCAGGGTCACGGCAGACGCTCCAGGTGGACGGGGAGGCCGTCCTTCGGGGACGGCAGGGACGTGGTGTCGAGGGGCCAGGTGTAGCGGCCGGGCACGCTCCACCGGTACCGCAGCAGCCACTGGTGCATGACGCTCTTGACCTGCATCCCGGCGAAGTGCAGGCCGATGCACTTGTGCGCGCCGCCGCCGAACGGCGACCAGGCGTACTTGTGCGCCTTGTCCTCGCGCCGCTCCGGCGCGAACCGGCCGGGGTCGAAGCGGTCGGGGTCCGGCCATACGTCCGGCATGCGGTGGTTGGTGAGCTGCGGGACGACCACGGTCGTCCCGGCCGGGATGTGGAAGCCGAGCACCTCGGTGTCCTTGACGGCCTTGCGCGGCAGCGCGGGCACCGGCGACACCAGCCGCAGCGCCTCCTTCATGACGGCGTCGATGCCGGTCATGGCGTCCAGGTCGGCGGGCTCCAGGACGGGCTTGCCGAGCGCGAACGACTCGTCCCGCAGCCGCTCCTGCCACTCGGGGTGCTTGGCCAGGTAGTAGGCCATCGTGGTGAGCGTGATGGTGGTCGTGTCGTGCGCGGCCATCAGCGCGAAGATCATGTGGTTGACGACGTCCTCGTCGGTGAACCGGTGGCCGTCGTCGGTCTCGGCGGCGCAGAGCGCGGCGAACAGGTCGTCGCCGCCGTCCCGGCGCTTGGCGGGCAGGTGCGTCCGGAAGAACCCCTCCAGGACCCCGCGCGCCCGCAGGCCCTTGTGCCAGCGCAGGCCGGGCACCGGGAAGCGGACGTAGGCGGTCCCGGCGCGGACGGCGTCGATGAACGCGCCGTTGATCCGGTCGGCCTCCGCGCGGTCCAGGTCGACGCCCATGAACACGTCGGTGGCCAGGTCGAGGGTGAGCTGCTTGACGTGGTCGTAGACCTTGAAGCCGCGTCCGGGGACCCACGCGTCCAGGCCCTTGCCGATGCTCGGCGCCATCGTCTCCTGGTACGCGCGGAGCCGCTGCCGGGTGAACGCCTGCTGCATGATGCGCCGGTGGTGCAGGTGCTCCTCGAAGTCGAGCAGCATGATCCCGCGGGTGAAGAACGGGCCGATGAAGAAGCTCCACGCCGGGCCGTTCGCGAACGCCTTGTCCCGGTTGACCAGCACGGTCTCGGCCGCCTCCGGTCCCTGGACGGTCACCGTCCGCTGGCCGAGCAGCCAGCTCCAGCTGACCGGGCCGAACAGGTCGTACCGCTCCCGGGACACCTCGAACGGCCGCCGCATCACCCGCAGGGTGTTGCCGACCAGCGGGAGGCCCGGGTCCCCGACGACGGGCTTGAGGCCGCTGCCCGGGGGCGGGGCGGCGAGGACGCGCGTGGCCATGCGGTACCTCCCGGCACAGGTCCGGCCGCTCGCTCGGAGGCGCGGAGACGACACGTCCGGTGCGCTACAAAAGGGCGTTATTTGTTCCTCTGTTGTAGCGTGCCGCTTCCCCGCGTGTCCAGGGTCGCGCCGGGGAGATCGGCCGGTAAAGCTTGCGCCCGGGGGACGGTGTCGTCCGGCGCTGGCCGAAGGGCTCCGGCCTAGCGTGCGAGCCATGCTCGCCGGTCTCGCGCTCGCCGCGACCTCTGCCTTCGCCTTCTCGCCGCTGCCCGCGCACGCGGCCGACCCGCCATGGCCCAACGCGGCCGGTTGGGCACCGTCCAACGCGGCCGGTTGGGCACCGTCCAACGCGGCCGGCTCGGCTTCGTCCAGCGCGGGCGGTTCGGGCCCGTCCAGCGCCGCCAGTTCGGCTCCGTCCAACGCCGCCGGGTCGGCTTCGTCCACTACGGCCGTTTCGCCTTCTTCGGGCGCGGATGTGTCGCCCTGGCCTGGTGGAGGAGCGCCGCCCCCGCCGGGCGCGGAGACGCCCGATGAGACGGCGGCCGGGGATGAGCCCGACGTCGCTCCGACCCGCCCGCCGAAAGCAGCCCCGCACAAGCAGACGAAGCGCGAGGTGGACGTCCGCGCCGTCCAGCGCCGCCTTCAGGCTCTGCACTACGCGCCCGGTCCCGCGAACGGCGTGTACAACGAGTACACCAAGGACGCCGTCTGGGCGTTCCAGAAGGTGAACGGCATGGCCCCCAACGGCCGGCTGAGCCGGCGCTTCATGTACGCGCTGGCCCATCCCCGGCAGCCACGGCGACTGACCCGCGACCGCTCGCGCACCCGCGTGGACATCGACATCCGCCACCAGGTGCTCACCCTCTACCGGGGCGGACGGGTGGCGCTGATCTCGCACATCTCCACGGGTTCCGGCCGCCACTACTGCGAGCGCGGGCACTGCGGGATCGCGCGCACGCCGGTCGGCGACTTCCGGGTGACGCGCCGGGTGGACGGATGGCACCGGTCCCCGCTCGGCTACATGTTCCGGCCGCTGTTCTTCCACGAGGGCTACGCCATGCACGGGTCGCTCCAGGTGCCGAACCGGCGGGCGTCACACGGCTGCGTCCGGCTGCCGATGAACGTCGGCGACACCCTGCCCGACCTGGTGCGGAACGGCACGCCGGTCCACCTCCGCCGCTGACGGCCGGGCTGCTGACGGCCGGGCCGCGCTGACGCGGCGGTCGCGGAGACGCCCGGCGTCAGCCCAGCAGCCTGCGCCGGGCGGCGGCCGTGAGCGGACGGTAAGCGCCCGACGAGTCGCGGTGGTAGGTCACCCCCGCGCCCGGTTCCGGCACGCCCTCCGCGCGCAGCGCGCGGGGGTCGGGCCGGTGGCCGGCCGTGACGGGGATGGCGGGCACGACCCGGACGACCGCCGGACGCAGCTCCGGCTCGACCCGCAGCAGCGTCTCGGCCAGGTCGACCGGCTTCACCTCGGCGTCCGGGCACAGCGTGATGGCGGCGACCACCACCTCGGAGCCGCCCGCCGGGACGCCGTAGACCACGACCGCGTCCACCTGCGGCAGGTCGTCGAGGGCGTCGCGGGCCGGGCCCGGCGGGACGATCCCGGACCGGGTGCGGATCAGCTCGGCGTCCCGTCCGACCAGCCAGAAGTCACCGTCCTCGTCCCGGCGGAACAGGTCACCGGTGACCTTCCAGGCGTCCTCGGGCGCGAACACGCCGCGCAGCGGACGCCGCCCGAGCTGCACCGTCTCCGGGCGGACGCGGGCGAGCAGCATCCCGATCTCGCCGGGTCCGCTCTCCTCGGCGAACCCGCCCGCGCCCTCGGCGAGCCGTCCGCTCTCCAGGTCGTAGCGGGCGAGCCGGACGTCGGCGCTGCCGGGCAGCGGACGTCCCAGCGCGCCCGGCTTCTTGCCGCTGAGGTTGACGAGCACGGCCTCGCCCTCGGTCGAGGCGTAGAACTCCAGCACGCGCGCGGGCGCGAACCGCTCCTCGACGCGCCGCCACAGCCCGCGCGGCATCCCCGACCCGATGAACAACCGCACCGGGTGGTGCAGCTCGGCCGGGTTCGGCGGGGCGTTGACCAGGTCGCGCAGCAGCATCCAGGTGTAGGACGCGACGGTGACGCCGTACCGGCGCGCCTCGTCCCAGAACGTCTCGGGGTCGTAGGCGGACGCGAGCGCCAGCCGCGACCCGCCCGCGACCGCTCCGCCGAGGCTCATCATCAGCGCGGACGGGTGCTGCAGCGGCGAGATCGAGAAGACCGTGTCGGCCGGCGACAGCGCCGCCGACGACGCCGTGCCGAACGCCGACAGCGCCCATCGCCGGTTGGTGATCCGGTTCGCTCGCGTGTGCTCGCCGTCCCCGGCGAACAGCACGAACGCGGTGTCGCTCGCGCGGCCGGGGTTCGGGCGGTACCAGGCGGGCAGCGGCACGGCGTCCGGGTCGATCTCCTCCATGTCGGGGATCTCCGGCCCGTCCCCGCGCGCCCGCACGCCGCCCAGCAGGTGGACGGGCAGCCCGAGCGCGACGGCGGCGGCCGCGTTCTCCGGGTCGGCGATGACGCGGGTGGCCCCGGCGAGCGCGGCCT
>NZ_JBFAOF010000587.1:0-4592 GCF_040675125.1 Spirillospora sp. NPDC049652
CAGCCCCGGGGGAGCGCCGGCGCGACCGTCGCCGCCGTGACGACCGCCGCGACCGCGCCGTCCGCCCATCCCACGTCCCGTCCGGCCACGGGACGAGTATGGACGGCGGCGCGGTCCGGGGGCATCGGCCGGGAGGGGGACCCGGCCCGTCATCCCCGCGAGGGGGGTCAAGCGGTGACGCCGCCGTCGATCACCATGTCGTGGCCCACCACGAAACCCGCCTCGTCGGACGCCAGCCACAGCACGGCGGCGGCGATCTCCTCAGCCTCGCCGATCCGTCCGGCCGGGATGGAGGCGGCGTACCGGGCGGCCCGGTCGGCGTGCGACTCGCCGGGCTGCAGGGACATCGGGCCGTCGGACGCGCCGGGGCTGACCGAGTTGATCCGGACGCCGTCGCCGATGTGGTCCAGGGCTGCGGCGCGGGTGAGGGCGCTGACGGCGGCCTTCGCGACGGTGTAGCCGCCGAGGTTCGGACGGCGTCCGTGGACGCCGATGTTGGACGCCATGTTCACGATCGCGCCGCCGCCGTGCCCGCGCATGTGGGCGATCTCGTGCTTCATGGACAGGAACGTGCCGGTCGCGTTGACCCTCAGGCCGGTCGCCCAGAGGTCCTCGTCGAGATCGGCGATCGGGGCGGGCGGGACGAAGGCCCCCGCGTTGTTGAACGCCACGTGCAGGCCGCCGAACCGCTGGACGGTCTCGGCCACCATGCGCGCGGCGTCGCCGGAGTCGGACACGTCCGCGACTACGTGCGCGGCGGCCCCGCCCTCGGCCTCGACCAGCCGGACGGTCTCCTTGAGCGGCTCCTCGGTGCGCCCGGCGACCATGACGGACGCGCCCTCGCGGGCGAAGGCGAGGGCGGCGGCGCGGCCGAGGCCGGTTCCGCCGCCGGTGACGAGGACGGCGCGGTCGGTGAAGCGCATGGGGGCTCCTTATGAGAATGATCGGTCTTGAATCAGGGCGCGACAAAGGGCCGCGAACGGCCGGAGGGAAGGATCAGTTGAGCAGGGCCAGGGCCTGGTCGGCGGCGTCCCGCAGGCGCTCCTCGCCGCCGGGGGCGCGGCCGAGCACCCGCATCCCCTGGAGCAGCACGAGCAGGAAGCGCGCCAGGGCGCGCGGATCGCGGTCGGCGGAGAGCTCGCCCTGGGCCCGGGCCCGGATGAGCGCCGAGGTCAGGGCGGTCTCCAGGTGAGTCCAGCTCGCCTCGACCTGCCGCGCGGCGGTGGCGTCGCGGCCCGCCATCTCGACGGCCGCGTTCACCACCATGCAGCCGCGCAGGGACGGGCCGCGCGACTCGGCCGCGAACCGCTCGACGAGGGCGCGGACCCCGGGCAGGACGGGCCCCGGGCGGGACAGTTCCTCCACGATGTCCGGCTGGGACCGGCCGTAGAGGTCGAGCGCCCTCACGTAGAGGTCGTGCTTGCCGCCGAAGGTCGCGTAGAGGCTGGCGCGGGCCACGCCGGTGCGCTCCACCAGGTCGGCCATGGACGTGCCCTCGTAACCGCGCTCCCAGAACAGCTCCAGGGCGCGGCGCAGGGCGGTGTCCGGGTCGAACTCCTTGGTCCTGGCCATGATCGAAACCTAGTGTTTCGAGAACGATCGGTCAAGTTTGGAGCGGTCCGAAAACCGGCCGTCGTCAGGGGCGCGTCAGGCGTGCGCGGGGACGGCCGGATGCTCCAGGTCCAGGACGCCACGGACGCCGCCCTCGGCGTCCAGCGCCTCCAGGACGGGCGCGCGGCGGCTGCCCCAGACGATCGCCACGTGCCCGTGCTCTGGCACGGCCAGCAGCCGGGACCCGATCCGGATCGAGGCGACCCCGTCGGCGGCCCGCAGCCGCGCTTGGTTCACCCACTTGGCGCCCCACGGCAGCAGCCGGTCGGCGTTGCGGACCGTCCGGCCGGAGGCGTAGACCCGCAGCGGGCCGCCCAGCTCGTCCTCGCTGCGGCGGTCGAGCGGGCGGTCCGGGGCGGAGCCGGCGCCGCCGCCGAGCTCCATCCACTCGCCGCCGCGGAACTGGAACGTCAGGCCCTCGATCATGACCTCGTCCGGCCGGAAGACGTCGCTGCCCCGCCGGAGCACGCTCACCACCGCGATGTCGCCGTCGATGTCGTGGGAGAGCAGGCCGTCGGCGGATCCGGCGGAAGCGGGGGTGGTGGCGGAGGCGTCCACCGGGCCCGGCGCGGCGGCGGCCGGGGAGGCGGACGCGCCGTCGCGCAGGAGGCGGAGGCACAGCTCGCGCACTTCGCGGTCGTTCATGATGCGGACCTCAGATCGTGCCTTCAGGGCAAAGGGCCGGAGCCCTCGGGAACGGGGGACCGGCCCTGCGTTCCCGCCATGCTAGAGGCCCGGAAGGGGTGGCATCACCGATCTCGGGCGAATGTGGCGAACGAGTCGGTTTTCCCCAGGTAGAGGGCTTGAAACCTGGTTCAGCCATGTTCCGCGGCGGACTTCGGGAAGGCCCGGAAGGCCAGCACCGCGCACAGCACCGCCAGCGGGAGCTCGACGCCCGCCGCGAGCACCGTGGCGACGGCGCGGTCCGCGCCCGGAGCGGCGGTCAGGACGTCGAACCAGGCGTCCATGGCCAGCAGCGCCGCGGTGGCGGCGGCGGGCAGCGCCAGCCGGGCGTCGCGGCGCAGCGCGAGGACGCCGGTGGCGACCAGGCAGGCCGCGAGCATCGCGTCCAGGCCGATCCAGGCCGCCGACCAGTTCGTCACGTGGGCGCTGGAGGGCATCCGGGCCGCCAGGACCGCGATCCACGGCAGCAGCGCGAGTCCGGCCGCGGCCAGCGCGTGCCCGATCCGCACCCGCCGCACCGCCTGCCGCACCCGCCCCTGGGCGGTGGGCCGGACCGGCGGGCACCAGGCGGTCGGCGCCCCCGCCTCGCGGAGGTCCAGGTCGCCGAGGCCTGCCGCCCGGGGGCGGGGGGCGCCGAGGCGGGGGAGGGGCGCCGGTCGCGGGGTGAACGCGGTCCGACGGCCACGGGGGCGGGCGATCGGGCTGACGCTGGCGACCATGACGGTGTTCCTCTCTACGGCGGTCTCCTCGACCTGCCTCCAGCCTGGTCGAACGCGCCTCGGAGATCAGTAACGCCGTCATCCGAACCGGGGTGGTGCTAACACCACCCGAGGGACGGAAAACCAGTACATGGCGGGCGGCTCGTCCGCGGCCTTACCGTTCTGCGCATGCTGTCCAGTTCCGTACCGCGGCGCGCCCTCACCCACGCGCCGTGGTCACGGGCGACATGGCGGGAGACCGTCTTCGTCGCCTCCGGGGTGCCCCTCCAGTTCGCCGGGTGGGCGGTGGTCGCGCTGCCCTGGCTGCTGTGGGCCGCCGCGGACCTGATGGTCATCCTGCTCTGGCTCGCCCTGCCGGTGGTCGGCGTCGCGCTCCTGGCCCGCCCCCTCGCGTCCGCGCACCGGGAGCGCTGCTGGGCCGTGCTCGGGGTGGACGTCCCGCCCCTGCCGCGCGAGGAGGGCGCGTCCGCCTGGGACGTCCTCCGCGACCTGCGCTCGCCGGAGCTGTGGCGGCTGATCCGCTACCACCTCGTGGTGGGGCCCCTGGTCGGGACCGCGGCGCTCGCGACGGTCGCGCTCTGGACGACCGGACTCGCGCTGACCACCGTGAGCTCCTACGCCTGGGCGCTGCCCGCGGACAGCCCCCTGTCGCTGACCGGGCACGCCGTGCGCGTGGGCGTCCTCACGGCGGGCGGGCTCGTCCTGCTCGTCGCGACGCCCTACCTGGTGCACGGGGTGGTCCGCTGGGACGTCGGGGCCGTCCGGTCCCTGCTCGGCCCGGACCTGACCGCGGAGCTGCAGAAGCGCGTCGAGGACCTGGCCGAGAAGCGCGCCGACGTCGTGGACGCCGCCGACCTGGAGCGCCGCCGCATCGAGCGCGACCTGCACGACGGCGTCCAGCAGCGGCTCGTCTCGCTCGCGATGAACCTCGGCCTGGCCCGGGAGACCCTCAAGGACCTGCCGCCCGAGGCGCTGGAGGTGATCGTCGAGGCGCACGAGGAGGCCAAGGAGATCCTCACCGACCTGCGCAACTTCATCCGCGGCCTGCACCCCGCCGTGCTGGAGGACCGGGGCCTGGACGCCGCGCTCTCCGGCATCGCCGCGCGCGTCCCCGTCCCGGTCCGGCTCGCGGTGGACGTGCCGCGCCGCGCGTCCTCCACGGTCGAGTCCGTCGCGTACTTCGTCGTCTCCGAGGCCCTCACCAACGTGGTCAAGCACGCGGACGCGACGTCGGTGGACGTCGTCGTGCGGCGCCAGGGCGACGTGCTGCGCGTGACGGTGACCGACGACGGCAGGGGCGGCGCGTCGTTCGACCGCGGCACCGGACTGCGCGGGCTGGCCCGCCGGGTCAACTCGGTGGACGGTACGTTCCGGATCACCAGCCCTGTCGGGGGCCCCACCACCGTCACCGTGGAGTTGCCGTGCGCATTGTGATCGCCGAGGACTCGGTCCTGCTGCGAGCCGGGCTGATCAAGCTGCTGGAGACCTCCGGGTTCGAGGTCGCGGCCGCGGTCGGCGAGGCGGAGGGGCTGCTCGCCGCCGTGGCCGAGCACCGCCCGGACGCCGCGATCGTGGACG
>NZ_JBFAOF010000588.1:0-4587 GCF_040675125.1 Spirillospora sp. NPDC049652
GGGCGGCCTTCCCTCCCGGCGATCCGGCCGAGGCGTTCGACCGCCTCCTCCAGCCAGGGCAGGGTGACCCGCAGCGGGTGCCAGGCATCGCCGTACAGGACGGCCCGGCGCAACGCCGCGTCGCTGTGCCCGCCCACCCAGATGGGGGCCTGTCCGCCCTGGTAGTCGTCGGCGTCCCGCCAGGCGGCACGGACGTCCCGGAGCAGATCGGCGGTGAGCTTGCCGCGCTGCTCGAACGGGACGCCGAGCGCCTCGTACTCCTGCCGCGCCCAGCCCGCGCCCACGCCGAGGACGAACCGTCCGCCGCTGAGCCGGTTGAGGTTGGCGGCCATGCGGGCGACCAGCAGCGGATGCCGGTACGGCGCGACGAGCACCGTCGTGCCCAGCCGGACCCGGCGGGTGACGCCCGCGAGCCACGCGAGGGCGGTGAACGGCTCGTAGAACGGCGCGGGGTACCGCTCGGCGACGTCCGGCGTGATGACGACGTGGTCGGAGACCATCAGCAGGTCGAAGCCGAGGCCCTCGACGGTCTGCGCCCAGGCGGCCAGCCGGTCGGGCTCCGCGCCGGGTCCGAAGTTCGGAACGTTCACTCCCAGAATCACGCGGGCAACGCTATCCAGCCGAACCGCGCCGCCTGAAGGCATTCCTCCCGGCATCAGGCGTTCCGAACCGTGGATCTGCCGGTATTTTGGCGCCGTGACCGGGAATCTCGACGCGACCGACCGGGCGATCCTCGCCGAACTGCAGCGGGACGGCCGCCTCGCGCTCACCGAACTGGGCCGGAGGGTCAGCCTCAGCGCGTCCGCCACCACCGAGCGGGTCCGGCGGCTGGAGGAGACGGGCGTGATCAGCGGCTACCACGCCCGCGTCGACCTGGCCAAGGCCGGGCTGCCGGTGCTCGCGGTCGTCCGGCTGAAGTACCCCGGCAACCGGCACGGCCCGCTGCACGACCTCCTGCGGAGGCGCGGGGAGATCCTGGAGTGCCTGCGCACCACCGGCGAGGACTGCTACGTCCTGAAGGTCGCTGCGACCTCGATGGGCCACCTGGAGCAGGTCGTCGACGAGCTCCTCGAACTGGGCTCGACCACCACCAACCTCGTCTACAGCGAGCCGCTCGGCTACCGCGGCCTTCCGGCCCACATCGCCGATGCCGCCGGGACGGCCACGGACGAGGCGGAAGAATCTGTCGGTAGCGACCGGTAGCGTTTCGGCCCACGAGGCCGCAGCCCCATCCTGTGCCGGCGACGGACGCGCGCGCAGCCCGCCGACGCGGGCCGCGGCACCGCTCCCCTGCCATCGTCGCAGGTCAGGCGGGTGAGTAGCGTTGCGGCCGTACCCGACTCGACGGAGACACCATGAGCAAGGCCACCGAGCCGGACACCCGGCCGTCCGACCAGGCGTCTGAGCAGGCGTCCGCCCGAGCGTCCGGACGGGCCTCCGCGCGGGGGCACGCGGCCGACAGCCACGAGCTGATCCGCGTCCTCGGAGCCCGCGAGAACAACCTGAAGAACATCGACGTCGAGCTGCCCAAGCGGCGGCTCACGGTGTTCACCGGCGTGTCCGGCTCGGGCAAGAGCTCGCTGGTGTTCAGCACCGTCGCGGCCGAGTCGCAGCGGTTGATCAACGAGACCTACAGCGCGTTCGTGCAGGGCTTCATGCCGACGCTGGCCCGCCCCGACGTGGACGTCCTGGAGGGCCTCACCACCGCGATCATCGTCGACCAGCAGCGGATGGGCGCCGACCCGCGCTCCACGGTCGGCACCGCCACCGACGCCAACGCGATGCTGCGCATCCTGTTCAGCCGGCTCGGGCAGCCGCACATCGGCTCCCCGCAGGCGTTCTCGTTCAACGTGCCGTCGATCAGCGGCGCGGGCGCCGTCACCGTCGAGCGCGGCGGCAAGGCCGTCAAGGAGAAGCGCAGTTTCAGCGTCACCGGCGGCATGTGCCCGAACTGCGAGGGCCGCGGCACCGTCACCGACCTCGACCTCACCCAGCTGTTCGACGAGAGCAGGTCGCTGGCCGAGGGCGCGATGACCGTCCCCGGGTACAAGGCGGGCGGCTGGAACTACCGGCTCTACGCCTCGTCCGGCTTCTTCGACCCGGAGAAGCCGATCAGCCGGTTCACCAAGAAGGAGCTGCACGACTTCCTGTACCGCGAGCCGACGCGGATGAAGATCGAGGGCATCAACATGACCTACGAGGGTCTGGTGCCGCGCATCCAGAAGTCGATGCTCGCCAAGGACAAGGAGGGCATGCAGCCGCACATCCGCGAGTTCGTCGACCGGGCCGTCACCTTCACCACCTGCCCGGAGTGCGACGGCACCCGGCTCGCCGCGCCCGCCCGCTCCTCCAAGATCGCCGGGATCAGCATCGCCGACGCGTGCGCGATGCAGATCAGCGACCTGGCCGCCTGGACTCGGGAGCTGGACGAGCCGTCGGTCGCGCCGCTGCTCGGCTCGCTGCGGCAGACCCTCGACTCGTTCGTGGAGATCGGCCTCGGCTACCTGTCCCTCGACCGGCCCGCCGGCACCCTGTCGGGCGGCGAGGCGCAGCGCGTCAAGATGATCCGGCACCTCGGCTCGTCGCTCACCGACGTCACCTACGTCTTCGACGAGCCCAGCATCGGCCTGCACCCGCACGACATCCAGCGGATGAACGACCTGCTGCTGCGGCTGCGCGACAAGGGCAACACCGTCCTGGTCGTCGAGCACAAGCCGGAGACCATCGCCATCGCCGACCACGTCGTCGACCTCGGCCCCGGCGCGGGCTCCGCCGGCGGCACCGTCTGCTTCGAGGGCACCGTCGCGGGCCTGCGGGCCAGCGGCACCGTCACCGGACGCCACCTGGACGACCGGGCCAAGCTGAAGAGCGACGTCCGCAAGCCCACCGGGGCGCTGGAGATCCGCGGCGCGAACGCCCACAACCTCCAGGACGTCGACGTCGACATCCCCCTCGGCGTCCTGACCGTCATCACCGGCGTCGCGGGCTCCGGCAAGAGCTCCCTGGTGCACGGCTCGATCCCGGCCGGCGCGGGCGTGGTGTCGGTCGACCAGTCCGCGATCCGCGGCTCGCGGCGCAGCAACCCGGCGACCTACACCGGCCTGCTCGAGCCGATCCGCAAGGCCTTCGCCAAGGCCAACGGCGTCAAGCCCGCCCTGTTCTCGGCCAACTCCGAGGGCGCCTGCCCCACCTGCAACGGCGCGGGCGTCATCTACACCGACCTGGCGATGATGGCGGGCGTCGCGACCGTCTGCGAGGAGTGCGAGGGCAGGCGGTTCCAGGCGTCGGTGCTGGAGTACCGCCTCGGCGGACGCGACATCAGCGAGGTCCTGGCGATGCCGGTGACCGAGGCCGAGGAGTTCTTCGGCTCCGGCGACGCCCGCACCCCCGCCGCGCACGCGATCCTCGCCCGGCTCGCCGACGTCGGCCTCGGCTACCTCACCATCGGCCAGCCGCTCACCACCCTGTCGGGCGGGGAGCGGCAGCGCCTCAAGCTCGCCACGCACATGGCCGACAAGGGCGGCGTCTACGTGCTGGACGAACCGACCACCGGCCTGCACCTGGCCGACGTCGAGCAGCTCCTCGGCCTGCTCGACCGGCTCGTCGACTCCGGCAAGTCGGTCATCGTCATCGAGCACCACCAGGCCGTCATGGCGCACGCCGACTGGATCATCGACCTCGGCCCGGGCGCCGGCCACGACGGCGGCCGCGTCGTCTTCGAAGGCACCCCCGCCGACCTGGTCGCCGCACGCTCCACCCTCACGGGCCGGCACCTCGCCGACTACGTCGGCGCCTGACCCGTTCGCGGTTCCCGGCCGGCCCTCGCCCCTGGGCCGGCCGGGCGGCTCCCGGTGACGTCCGCCGCGGTGCCCCAGGCCGCCCCCACCACTCTCACCCCAGGATCGAGCCCAGGTGAACAGCCCCGCGCCCCAGTCCTCCCAGCGCATCGCGATGCGGTACTTCGAGATGTGGAACACCGGCGACTCCTCGATCGCCGACCAGATCCTCAGCCCGGACTGGACCGACCACGCCCACCCCGAAGTGACCGGCCCGCGAGGCGTCCGGCAGGCCGTCGAGCGCACCCGCGCCGCACAGCCGGATCTGCGGTTCCGAATCGACACCGTCCTCGGTGACGGCGACATGGTGGCCGTCGTCGGCAGTGCGAGCCGCGGAGCGCCGGACGAGCCGGCCGCCCGCCTGGTCTGGCTTCTCCGCCTGCGGGAGGGACGGCTCGCCGAGATGTGGACCTACCACGACACCAGCGCGTCAGCGTTCAGGCGGTAGCGCGGCGTAGGACCACAGGGCCCCGCACATCTTCGGGGTGAGGGCCTGGGCGTCGAAGCGGGGCAGGACGGTGACCTGGCCCTCGGCCAGATGTGCGGGGTCGCCCGCTTGTGCCGCGGCGGCCCTTCGCGACAGTTGCCGCAGTGCCACCTCGGGGCCTTGGGCGATGACTTCGGGCCAGCGGGCGGCGCGGTCGCGGACGATGGTGGCGGCGCGCCGGTAGAGCAGGTCCAGTTGGGCGCGGCCTTCGGCCGGATCGCGGTGCCAGGCCCGGGTGCGCTGGACGAAGCCGGTGACCGCCCG
>NZ_JBFAOF010000589.1:0-4583 GCF_040675125.1 Spirillospora sp. NPDC049652
GCGGTGTCACCGCGCACCGACAGCCGCGCGCTGAGCTGGGTGAGCGCCCACACGCGCTGCGGGGACGGCCGGGAGGCCAGGCGCTCGGCCTCGCGGAAGTCGTCCAGATCGTCGCTCTGCCCGAGGAAGCCCCGCAGCATGCCCCGCAGGCTGAGCAGTGCCGAGACGTGCTCGGGAGCCTCCGCGAGTTCCAGGAGGGTCTGGACGGTCCGCATCCCGTACTCGATGTCGGCGACGGTCAGCGCGACGCGCGCCGACATCCACATGACCTCGGTGCGGTCAGCGCCGATCCGGTCCGCGGCGTCGGGGACGCGGTCCCACAACTCAAGGACGCGCCGCAGCAGGTCCAGGGACTCGGCGTGCGCGGCGGCGCGCGAGCGCTCCTCCGAGGCGCGCCACGCCGCCTCCAGCGCGCGGGCGTGGTCGCCGCAGGCGTGCCAGTGGACGGCCAGCGCGCTCGCCGGGGCCTCGGCGAGCGCGGGATCCCGCTCGATGGCCTCGGCGTAGCGGCGGTGCAGCCGCGCGCGCTCGCCCGGCAGCAGGTCCAGGTGCACGGCCTCGCGGATCAGCGCGTGCCGGAAGGCGTAGCCGTCCTCGTCCGCGACCAGCAGGCCCCGGTCCACGGCCGGACGCAGCGCCTCCTCCAGCCCGTGGCCGCCCGCGACCTCCGCGAGCAGGCCGTACCCGACCCGTTCTCCGGCGGCGCTCGCGACCCGCGCCGCGGCGCGGGCGCCGTCCGGCAGCGCGCGCAGCCGGGCGAGCAGCAGATCGCGCAGCGAGCCGGGCACCGCCTCGCCAGGACTCTCCGCCAGGGCCTCGACGAACAGTGGGTTACCTCCGCCGCGCGCGTGCACGTCCCGGACCAGGGCCGGCGCGGCGTCACCGCGCAGCGCGCGGACCTGTTCGGCCACCTCGGCGCGGGTGAGCGGCGGAAGGTCGATCCGGGTCACGTGGGGGAGCCGGGCCAGCTCCGCGAACAAGGTCCGCGGCTCCGGCTCGTCGACGCGGAAGGTGACGACCAGCAGCACCTTGGCGGGCACCGGGTTGCGCACCAGGAAGGTCAGCAGGTCACGGGTGGAGCGGTCGGCCCAGTGCGCGTCCTCCACGACCAGGACGATCGGCTCGTCCGCGCCGAGCCGCTCGACCAGCCCCAGCACGTGCTCGAACAGGCGGACCTGTCCCGACTCCCCGGCCTCCGCCGCGTCGCCGAGCGCGGGCAGCAGCCGGGCCAGCTCGCGCCGCGCCGCCGGGACCGTCAGCCGCGCGACGGCGTCCGGGCCGAGGCGGCGCAGGATCGCGGTGAACGGCGCGTACGGCAGGCTCGCCGCGCCGAGGTCCAGGCAGCCGCCGACCACCGCGCGCCGGTCCCGGACGAACTCCTCCACCAGCCGCGACTTGCCGCCGCCGGCCTCGGCCGCGACCAGCGCGACGGCCATCCCGCCCGCCGCTGCGCGCGCGTGGGCGGCGCGCAGCGCGGCGAGTTCGGCCGTCCGCCCGACGAAGACCCCGCTCCTCACAGGACAAGCATGCCGAGAACGGACGGAGAGCGTCCACCTGCCTTCTCGGGCGCGAGGACACCGCGGTCATCCGAGGAGAATCCCCAGAAATTCGCTAATGCGACTTGTGTTGCATTAGGAGCGCGGCTAACCTGGACACGTCACAACGTCGCCCGGTGGAGGAAGTCCCTTGAAGAACTGAGGTCGCAGGCACCGCGCAGTCGCCTCGCCCGTCACGGGCGCGAGGACGCGCAGCGATCTCAGCGGACTTCCCGGCCGGGCTCTTCCATGCCCGCGCGCGACGCGCGACGGCCGCGGTGCCTCCATGTGTCCCGCTCACCACCCGGCACGTTCATGGAGGCCCTCATGCCCTACGCCATCGTCTGCTCCGACCTCACCTTCGCCTGGCAGGACGGCACGGTCGTCCTCGATGGCCTGGACGCCGCGTTCGGCGCCGGCCGCACCGGCCTGATCGGAGTCAACGGCTCCGGCAAGTCCACGCTGCTGAAGCTCGCCGCCGGCGAGCTGCGGCCCGCGTCCGGATCGGTCGCGGTGCACGGCCGCGTCGGATACCTCCCGCAGTCCCTCCCGCTCGGCACCGCCCAGACGGTCGCCGACCTGCTCGGGATCTCCACGGCCCGCGCCGCGCTGCACGCCATCGAGCGCGGCGAGGCCACCGAGGAGAACTTCGCCGCGGTCGGCGACGACTGGGACGTGGAGGAGCGCGCCCGCGCCGAACTGGACCGGCTCGGCCTGGACCACCTCGGTCTCGACCGGACGGTCGGCACCCTGTCCGGCGGCGAGACCGTCCTGGTCGGGCTGGCGGCGCTGCTGCTCGCCCGTCCGGACGTGCTGCTGCTGGACGAGCCGACCAACAACCTCGACATGGACGCCCGCCGTCGCCTCTACGACGCGGTGGACGCCTGGACCGGGGTCCTGGTGGTGGTCAGCCACGACCGCGAGCTGCTCGACCGCATGGACGAGACCGCCGACCTCCGCGATGGCCGCGTCCGCATGTTCGGAGGCAACCTCACCGCCTACGAGGAACTCCTCGAGGTGGAGCGGGAGGCCGCCGAGCGGATGGTCCGCACGGCCGAGAGCGACGTGCGCAGGCAGAAGCGCGAACTGGTCGAGGCGCAGACCAAGCTGGCCCGGCGCGTCCGGTACGGCCACAAGATGTACGAGCAGAAACGCGAGCCGAGGGCGGTGATGAAGCAGCGCAAGCGCGAGCAGCAGGTCTCGGCGGGCAAGCACCGCCAGATGCACGAGGACCGCCTCGAAGGCGCCCGCGGTCGGCTCGCCGAGGCGGAGGAGCTGGTCCGCGAGGACACCGAGATCAGGATCGACCTGCCCGCGACGCGCGTCCCGGCGGGCCGCACGGTCCTCACCGCCACCGGCCTGCGGGCGCCCGCGCCCGTCCCGGCGACGCTGGACGAGCTGATCGTCCGCGGGCCCGAGCGGATCGCGCTGGTCGGGCCGAACGGTTCCGGCAAGACCACCCTGCTCCGTGCCCTGGCGGGGGAGCGGGTGCTGGAGGGAGTGGAGGTGAAGGTGGGCGTGGACGGCGTCCGCTACCTGCCGCAGCGCCTGGACGTGCTGGACGACGACCTGAGCGTGCTGGACAACGTCCGGGCGGTCGCGCCCGGCACCCCGGTCCAGACCGTCCGCGCGGGCCTGGCCCGGTTCCTGTTCCGCGGCGACCGGGCCGAGCGGCTCGCCGGGACGCTCAGCGGCGGCGAGCGGTTCCGCGCCGTGCTGGCGTCGCTGCTGCTGGCCGAGCCCGCCCCGCGGCTGCTGCTGCTGGACGAGCCGACCAACAACCTCGACATGGCCAGCGTCCGGCAGCTCGGCCAGGCCCTCGACGCCTACCAGGGCGCGCTCGTCGTGGTCAGCCACGACCTGCCGTTCCTGCGCGGCCTCTCGCTCACCCGGCGGCTGCGCCTCGACCGGACCGAGGGCCTGACCGAGGCCGCCTCCTGGTGAGCCGGGCCGTCTCCTGTGAGCCGGGCCGTCTCCCGCCCGGCCGTGCTCCCGCCCGCCGCGTCCTACTGCAGGACGCGGCGGGTGAACGTCAGGGTCGAGAGCCAGCCCAGCAGCACCGTCCCGGCGACCAGGACGCCGAGGTAGGCCCACGCCGGCATGTGCCCGACCTGCGGGGTGAGCGCGGCGCGCAGCCCCTCGTTCACGTAGACCATCGGGTTGGCCAGCACCAGGATCTGCAGCCAGCGGATGTGGTCCATCGCCGCCCACGGGTAGTACACGCACCCGAGCATCGACATCGGCAGCAGGACCAGCGCGAACATCATCTGCACCTTCTGCGGGTCCATCAGCGTGCCGAGCCACAGCCCGGCCGCCGCCGACATCGCCGACCCGAGCACCAGCACGGCCACGAGCGTCGCCCAGTTGCCGACGTGCACGTCCGGCCCCTGCCCCGACGCGTGCACGAACAGCACGCACGGGAAGACCAGGAGCCCGCCGATGAGCGCCTGCAGCCCGGCCGCGGTGATCTTCTGGACGGCCAGCATCGGCACCGACAGCGGCGCGAGCGCCCGGTCGGTGATGGAGCGCTGCCAGTTCAGCTCCATCATCAGCGGGAAGATCACCGCCATCATGGCCTGCATGACCACGGCCGACCCGACCAGGCCGGGCACCAGCACCGTGGAGAAGGTGGACCCGCCGCCGGCCGCCGCCATCGCGCCGGTCCCGGGGCCGCCGATCTTCGGCAGCACGTAGGAGAACACGAACACGAACATCAGCGGCTGGATCAGCACCCGGGCGAAGGTGGCGACGAAGTTCTTGCGCAGCACCCGCAGCTCGCGGGCCATCATCGCCAGGAACGTGCGCGGCAGCGTCGGCCGCACGGCGGGCGCGGCGCCCGCCGGGGTGGAGACGGTGGTCACTCCCGGTACTCCCGTCCGGTCAGGGTGAGGAAGGCGGACTCCAGGCTGGGCCGCAGCTGGGAGGCGTCGGTGACGCCGGTCCCGGCGGCCGCGCCGATCGCGACGAGCTCGCCGAGCAGCCCGTCGGCGGCCTGCGCGAACACGCGCACCTGCGCGCCGGTGACCTCGACCTTGGTGACGCCGTCGC
>NZ_JBFAOF010000590.1:0-4583 GCF_040675125.1 Spirillospora sp. NPDC049652
CCTGGGCTGCGAAGCGCCACGCCACCTACGGCCTCGGCGCGACGCCCGCCCGCGTCCTCGCCACCGCGAACTCCATCGTGACGGCCGCCGGACGCCGTCCGCTGCGCGTCGGCTCCTACCGCGTGGACGACCAGCTCGTCCCCTACATCCTTTATGTCGGCTCTGGCGACGACCGGCCCGAGGCCCGCGCCGGGTTCTCCGCCACCGTCCGGACCCTGAACCAGGCCGCGCACGGCCGCCCGGCCACGCCCGGACCCGAACTCAACGGGATGCTCGCGTTCACCCTGACCAGCGCCGGGTCCCCGCTCGCCAGTCCTGCCGCCGCGATCACCTGCGGCGACCGTGCCGTGTCCGGCGACCCGGCCGCCTACTGGAACGACATCCAGCGCAGCCGCGCCCGGCATCCCCTCTTCGGCCCGCTCAAGAACAACCTCTGGCCCTGCGCCTTCTGGCCGGTCAAGCCCCGCGAGCCGATCACGCGCGTCGCCAACGCCACCCCGGCCCTGATCGTGTCCGCCACCGGCGACACCGCCACCACCTACAAGGGCGCCCAGGCCATGCACCGGGCCCTGACCGGCTCCCGCCTGATCACCCTGCGCGGCGTCACCGGCCACGGAATCTACGGCGAGTACGGCAACGCCTGCGTGGAAGCCAAGGTGAACGCCTACCTGGCCACCGGCGCCCTTCCCCCTGCCGACGTGGCCTGCCACCGCTGACCCGCCGCTCGCGGACGCCCACCCCAGGAGGCGGCTTCGGCGCGGCTGCGACGGCACCGCACCGAAGCCGCCGAGGGCTCAGTTCTTGGCGGAGGGCGGGGTTTCGTCGGTGTAGCCGAAGTCGAGCACCGACGTGTACTCCATGAAGTCGGAGCCGGTGCTGGTCGTCTCCAGCGGCGCTCCGGTGTCCGGGTCGATCACGAGCCGGTAAGTGCCGGTGCCGATGCCCTCCGAGCTCTTTCCGTCCCGCGTCAGGGCCTGGCCACGGCGTCCCTTCTGGTCGGTGACGGTCCCCAGGGACCGGACGTCCGGGAGGTCCGCGAGGACACGGTAGGTCGCCGCCCGCACCGCCGGCCGCACCGGGCCGATCGGATCGGCGATGACGTACAGGGCTGCGGTCCAGAGCTGCGCGGAGTCGCCCTCCACCGGGCCCATGAGCCCGCCCGAGCGCGTCCAGGCCAGCAGTTGCCTCCGCAGGGTCGCGGTGTCGTCCGACAGTTTCGCCACATCCAGACCGGCCGGGGGAGTTCCGGGCATGCCCGGAGCGGTGCTCATGGGCGCGCTCCGGACGGACCCCGGACGCATGCTGAACCAGCCGCACCGCTGCTTGACCGGGATCGGCGGCGTCGCGGAATCGGAGCTCACCTCGCCGCCCCGGTAGCCGACGACCCGGTCGTCGTCGCACACCTGCCTGACCCTCGCCGGGCTGCCCGCCGCACGCCAGGCGGCGGCGTCCACGGGGGTCAGGGGCCGCGCGGCCAGCTCCCGGCGTACGGACCAGCCCCGGACGCCCGCCGCCACCGGGTACCACTCCTCCTCAACGGCCGCGGTCACGATCTTGTACGGGTGGTCCTTCGAGCCGACGACGTGCTGCTGGCCCTCCTCGGTCGTGAAGCGGAAGTAGCGGCCCGCGGCGGGCGCGCTCGCCGTCCTCTCGGCGGCGACGAGCAGGATGCTCCGGGCCTGCCGATCGGGCGGACGCGAGGCGGGCGCCGCCCCGTGCCCGGCCAGCATCACCGCCGCGACCCCCGCCGCGCCCACGGGCAGCAGCCCCGCGCCGAGCAGCCAGCGCGGCCGTGGCCTCGCCCGCCGCCGCCGCGGCCCGGGCTCGGCGCCTCCGGCGAGTCCCAGCAGCCGCGCGCGGCCGGCCGCGGCGACGTCCGGGCCGGCGGCCGGCTCGGTGAAGACCTGCTCGACCAGCGTCATCTCGTCCATCAGCACTCCCCGGACTGTGTCGTCTTGTCTGCGAGCGCGCGGCGGAGACGCGCCTTGGCGCGGCTGAGGCGCGACCCGACGGTGCCGCTGGGGATCTTCAGCGCCTGGGCGATCTCCTCGTAGCCGAGCCCGGCCACCGCGGAGAGGAACACCACGTCCCGCTCGCCCGAGGACAGGCCGCGCACGGCCCGCACCAGGTCCGGGCGGAGCGTCTCGGCGGCGATCCGCGCGGTCGCGCGCTCCTCGTGGCCGTCGACGGACACCTCCGCGCCGACCCTGCCCATCGCCTTCAGCCGGCGCTGCTCGGCCCGCCGGTGCTGGGACACCAGGTTGGTGGCGATCCCGTACAGCCAGGGCCGCAGGGCCGTGCCGCGGGACGGGTCGAAGTCGGCCCTGCGGCGGAAGGCGATGAGGAACGTGTCGGCGGCGAGGTCGTCGGCGGTCTCCCGGCCGAGCCGCGCCGCGAGGTAGCGGTGGACGTCGTCGAAGTACCGGTCGTACACCAGGGCGAACCCCTCGGGGTTGCGCAGGGACGAGGCGACGAGCTCGGCGTCGCTCGTCACCTCGTCCTCCTCAGGAGGAGCTGTCATCGGCTTCCTTCCGGGTCGTCGGTCACCCGGTTGTTGGCCGACGCCCCGATCTTCTTCGCGCCGATGACGGGCGGGCCGGCGCGTCCGCAACCGCCGGGGCTGGACGTCCCGGCGCACGAGGGGCGTTCCCGCTGGAAGGAGGGACTACTGGTACATCTGGCCGCAGACCGCGATGCGGGCGAGGTCGGCCCACGACATGGCGGTGATGTCCCGGACGTAGGACCGGGGGGCGGCGGTGCCGACGGCGTCGGGGAGCGGGACGCGGGCCCCGTCGGCGGCGTCCCAGCCTCCGACGCTGCCCGCCACGGCGCACTCCAGATAGGTCGCCGGGTCGAAGTTGTACCAGCGGGCCGGGGTCGCGCGGAGGCCCGAGCCCGGTGGACGGGGCGCCTCGACGCCGAACCGGGCGCGCGGGCCCGGCGGCTGCTCGGCGAAGTCCTCCAGGTCGGCGAGCTGGGACAGCAGCACGCGCTCCCAGTCGGCGTGGTCGGCCGGCTCGTCCCCGGACAGCGACAGGTCCTTGGTGCGCCACGCGGGGTCGAACGGCGGCGGCGGGGAGAGCGTGGCGGCGGTGAACATCGCCGCCACGTCGTCCGGCTCGACGCCGTCGCGGTCCCGCAGCGGAGTGCTCACCTTCCACAGCGCCCGCAGGAACGCCGACAGGGACCACGACGCCGACCGCGCCTCCTGCCCGAGCTGCAGGAAGTGCAGGTAGAGCTCGCGGTTGGTGCTCAGCGCCGGGCCCTTGGGACCCGCCACCCAGTAGTGCTGCTTGTGCGGGACCCCGCTCTCCAGGACCAGGGCCCGCGCCAGCGCCGAGACGCGGGAGTCGAAGCTCGCCACCCGGTACTCGTTGCCCAGGTCGTCCTGGCGCATGACGTCCCACGTGTCCATCCGGGTCCTCCACGCTCAATCCGTGCTCTGCCGCATCCGCGCAAAGTGTCCCATCCCGGGGTCATGCCGCCAGTAGCCGCCGCGTCACTTTCCGGCCTCGGTTCGCCGCCCCGCCGCCTGCCGGGGCGGGGCGGCCCGCCGGGGATCGCGTCAGGACCTGGCGCGGTGGATGACCTGGAGTTCCGTGAAGCCGCTGAGGCCCCACGGCCCGTTCTCCACACCGACGCCGCTCCACTTGAAGCCGCCGAACGGCTGGTGCGGCGCGAGCGCCAGGTGGGTGTTCACCCACGACGTGCCGCACTCGAGGCGGCCGGCGACCTCGGCGGCGCGGTCGGCGTCGCCGCCCCACACCGATCCGGACAGGCCGAAGTGGGTGCCGTTGGCGCGGGCGACGGCCTCGTCCAGGTCGCGGTAGGCGATCACCGGCAGCGCCGGGCCGAACTGCTCCTCGTCCACGATCCGCGTGCCGTCCTCGGCGCCCGCCAGGATCGTCGGCTCGAAGAAGTAGCCGGGACGGTCCATCGGACGTCCGCCCGCCGCCGCCTTCGCGCCGCCCGCGATCGCGTCGGCGACCAGCTCCGACACCCGCTCGTACTGCGGCCTGTTGTTGATCGGCCCGTACTCCACGCCCTCGGCCGCCCCGTCGCCGACCTTCGCCTCGCGCGCCCGCGCGGCCAGCGCCTCCACGACGTCGTCGTAGATCGCCTCCGGCGCGTAGACGCGCTTGACCGCGGAGCAGACCTGGCCGTTGTTGGTGAACGCCGCGCCGAACAGCTTCGCGGCGACGGCCGCCGGGTCCACGTCGTCCAGCAGGATCGCCGGGTCGTTGCCGCCCAGCTCCAGCGTGACGCGCTTGAGGTCGGGCGCGGCGGACGCGGCGACCCGCTTGCCGGTCGTCACCGAGCCCGTGAAGCTGATCTTGCGGGGGACGGGGTGCGCGGTCATCCACGCGCCGAGCTCGTCGCCGCCGCTCACCACGTTCAGCACGCCGGGCGGCAGGACGTCCCGCAGCGCCTCGCCGAGCAGCAGGCTGGACAGCGGCGTGTACGGGGACGGCTTGAGCACCACGGTGTTGCCCGCCAGCAGCGCCGGGCCGAGCTTCCACGCGGCCAGCAGCAGCGGGAAGTTCCACGGCGTGATCGCCGCGACGACGCCCAGCGGCCGGGGC
>NZ_JBFAOF010000591.1:0-4576 GCF_040675125.1 Spirillospora sp. NPDC049652
CAACCTGATGCCGCACGCCGTCCGGGAGCTGACGGAGCTCGGGCTCGGCGACGCGCTCGCCAAGGTGGGGCTGCCCGCCGAACGGCTCGTCCACTTCGACCGGCACGGCAACCGGGTGTGGGGCGAGGGGCGCGGCCAGGCGCTGGGCTACCGGTGGCCGCAGTACTTCGTGCACCGGGGCGAGCTGCAGATGCTGCTGCTGGACGCCGTCCTCGACCGGCTCGGCCCGGACGCGGTCCGGCTCGGCACGGCCGTCACCGGCTTCACCGACACCGGGACGTCGGTCGAGGTGGAGCTGCGCGACCGGCCGTCCGAGACGGCGGACGTGCTGGTCGGCGCGGACGGCATCAACTCGGCGGTCCGGCGCGTCCTGTTCCCGGACGAGGGCGCGCCGCTGTGGAACGGCGTGCTGCTGTGGCGCGGCGTCACCGAGGCCGAGCCGTTCCTGGACGGCCGGACGATGGCGGTCCTCGGCACCAACCTGAAGTCGAAGTTCATCTGCTACCCGATCGCGCAGCGCGACCGGGGGCGGGTCCTGCTGAACTGGCTCGGCGAGATCCGCCCGCCGGCCGACTCCGGGGCGGGGGCCGCCGACTGGAACCGCGCCGGGCGGCTGGAGGACGTCCTCCCGCACTTCGCGGACTGGGACGTGCCGTGGCTGGACGTCCCGGGCCTGATCCAGGGCGCGCCCGAGATCCTGGAGTACCCGATGGTGGACCGGGATCCGCTGCCGCGCTGGACGCACGGCCGCGTCACCCTGCTCGGCGACGCCGCCCACCCGATGTACCCGCTGGGGTCGAACGGCGGCTCGCAGGCCGTCCTGGACGCCCGCGCGCTCGCCTACGAGCTGGCCCGCGCGGACGACCCGGCGGCGGGGCTGGCGGCCTACGACGCCGTCCGCCGCGAGCCGGTCAACGCGATCGTCCGCGGGAACCGGACCAACCCGGGCGACCGCATCCTGGACCTCGTCGCCGAGCGGGCGCCGGACGGCTTCGACCGCATCGAGGACGTCCTGACCGCCGAGGAGCTGGCTCCGCTGGAGAACGGCTACCGCACCATCACCCACACCGACAACGGCGACTCCCCCTGGCGCTGCTAGCGGATCGCCCGGAGGGTGAGCGGGGCGTCATGCGGCCTCCGCCGCCTCATGACGCCCCGCCGGCTCGGAGACCGAGCGCCGTTCCGCCGCCGGGAGCGGCGACCGCGCGTCAGTGCGGAGGCGGCATGGGGTGCACGGCGTTGCCCGGCCCGCAGCCGCCCTCACCCGGCATGCGCTGGATCGTGGACGGGACGAACACCGACGTCCGTCCCGGCGCGACCCGCACGAGGACGCAGTCGAGCGGTCCGTTGACGTAGAGCGGCTTCGCGGTCAGCGCGACGCCCACGGTGTCGCCGTCGGTCAGGTACTCGGCGCTGATCCGGGGGTCGAGGCGCATCCGCGACACGGCGGCGCGGATCCTCGTCTCGTCCGCGCGGCCTCCCCGCGGGACGGACGGGATGGCCCGGCGCAGCCTGGCGTCGGACGGAAGCTGGGGCCCCTTCGGCCAGGGTCCGAACCTGAGCGGCGCGTTCGCCGGGCACTTCACCTTCGGCGGTGCGCCCGCGTCGTCCGAGCGGCGGCGGTCGATGCCGAGCTCGAAGCACGGCTTCACGACGATCTCCTGCCCGCCCCACTCCGTCCCCCTGCCCTCGACCCGGACGACGATCCGCACGCCGTCGCGGTCGCGGGCGGACGTCCCGGTCACCTTCATGACCTCCGCGCCGTTCAGTTCGGAGGCGCGGCGGCCGAGGTCCCGCGCGCGTTCCAGGGAGGACGAGCGCCGCAGCACTTCCGCCATCCGCCGGGCCTTGTCCCGGGCCATCGAGACGGCCTGGTCCTCGGCGGACGGCATGACTCCGCACCCGGTCGCGAACAGCAGGAGGCCCACCAGGGGCGTGGATCGGCGCACCCGTCCATGATCGGGCCGCGCACCCGCCGCCCGGCATCCGTACAAGTACTCAGATCCGCGTCTCCGGGCTCGGCAGGGGCTCACTCACCCGCCGGCCTGCTCGACCTCAGATGCGCCGCGTACCGGGCGATGATCGGGCGTTCCGGGCCGAGGACGTCGTCCGGGACGTCGTCGATGTCGAAGAAGCGCGCCTCGCGGGCCTCCCTCGGATCGACGGCGAGGACGACGTCGGAGCGGACCCGGGCGAGGTAGGCGGCCGTCACGTTGTAGATCTCGTCGCCGTGCGGGAACCGGTAGTAGTAGTCGGCGCCGGAGAAGACGTCGAGCAGGGTGAGCTCCCCGATCTCGACGCCGATCTCCTCCCGCACCTCGCGCCGCCCGGTCTCCTCGAAGGACTCGCCGGGCTCCATGAGCCCGCCGGGCAGGCACCAGCCCGAGCCGTCCGCGCGGTCGAGCAGGAGCAGCCGCCACCCCTCGTCCACCAGCACCACCGACGTCCCCGGCAGCAGCAGGGGACGGGTTCCGACGAGCCGCCGCAACTCCCGGGCGTAATCCGTCATCCGCTCATCCTCCCCCCACGCGCGCCCGTATCGCCAGACCACACCGGTCCCCCGTCGTCCGGGCTTCTCCGGGGCCGCGTCCGGAACGGCGCGGCGCGGCGGCAGAATGGCCGACGTGATCACCTTCGACGCCAAGGCCGACCTGCTGCTCTGCCTCCAGGACGCGCGCGACGCCCTGCTCTGGAAGCTGGACGGGCTGTCCGAGTACGACGTGCGGCGGCCGCTGACGCCCACCGGGACCAACCTGCTCGGGCTGGTCAAGCACCTGACCGGAGCCGAGGCGGCCTATTTCGGCACGACGTTCGGACGGCCGTTCGACGGCCCCGCGCTGTGGTTCGCGGGCGACGCCGAGCCGAACGCCGACCTCTGGGCGACCGCCGACGAGTCGCGCGAGCTGATCGTCGGCGGGTACCGCGAGGTGTGGGCGCACTCGGACGCGACCGTCGCCGAACTGGAGCTGGACGCGGTCGGACGCCTCCCCTGGGGCGGCGGGCCGGAGCTGACGCTGCACCGCGTCCTCGTGCACATGATCGGCGAGACGCACCGGCACGTCGGGCACGCCGACATCGTCCGCGAGCTGGTGGACGGCGCGGTCGGCCAGCGCCCGGACGGCGGGAACGTCGCCGAGGGCGACGCCGCCTGGTGGGCCCGGTACCGCGACATGCTGGAACGCGTCGCCAAGGAGGCGGCCGCCGGCCGTCCCTAGCCGGATCCGCGGCCGGAGCGGTCAGACGGCCGTGGGCTCCATGGTGCGGAGGAAGCCGAGCGTGCGCGTGACGAGCTGCTCCGTCGCGGCCGGGTCGTAGGAGTCGAGGGACGAGTCGGCGAACAGGTGGCCCGGCGCGTCGTAGAGGTAGAGCTCGGCCCCGGCGGCCTGGACGAACAGGTCGTACTCGTCCTGCGGGGCCCACGGGTCGTCCCGCGCGACGTGCACCTGCGCCGGCTTCCCGGCCGGCCACGGGACGTCGAAGAACCTCGGCGGGATCGCGCCCTCGTAGAGCAGCGCGCCCCGCGCGTCCGGGCGGGTCTGGGCGAGGTACTGCGCCGCGGTCGCGCCGAGCGAGAACCCGGCGTACACCTCCGCGGTGACGGCGCCCGCGAGCCGCATCAGCTCGGCGGTCCCGAGCTCGCCCTCGGCGAACGCGACACCGTCCTCGATCGTGGGGAACGTGCGGCCGCCGAAGAGATCCGGCGTGACGACGTCGTGGCCCGCCGCGCGCAGCGTCTCGGCGAACTCCAGGACTCCGGGCGTCAGCCCCTGGACGTGGTGGAAAAGGGCGACACTCACCATGTCCGGCACCCTAGCCGGAAACGGGTGGACACCGGCACGGGGGCGACCGCCAGACTGGTGCCATGACGCATACCGACACCAAGAGCCACCTGCGCGAATACCTCGACTTCGGCCGCGACGCGCTGCTCTGGAAACTCGAGGGGCTGTCCGAGTACGACGTCCGCCGTCCGATGACCCCGACCGGGACCAACCTGCTCGGCCTGGTGAAACACCTGGCGGGGGTCGAGGCGGGGTACTTCGGCGAGACCTTCGGACGCCCCTTCCCCGAGCGCCTGCCGTGGATGGAGGACGACGCCGAGTCCAACGCCGACATGTGGGCCACGCCGGACGAGTCGCGCGCGGACATCCTCGGCCTCTACGAGCGGGTCCGCGCGTTCGCGGACGCGACGATCGCCGAGCTCCCGCTGGACGCGCCGGGCCGCGTCCGCTGGTGGCCCGACGAGCGCGCCGACGTGACGCTCGACTGGATCATCATCCATGTCGCGGTCGAGGTGCACCGGCACGCCGGGCACGCCGACGTCGTCCGCGAGCTCATCGACGGGACGGTCGGGATGCGGGTCGGCCGGGAGAACATGCCCGAGAGCGACCTCACCTGGTGGGCCGACTACCGCAACAAGCTGGAACAGGCCGCGAAGGCCGCCGAGTAGCCTTCGCGGCCGGGCGGCGGGGCGGGCTCGCCATCACGGCTGGGCTCGGCTCGCCACGGCGGCGGGGACGGCTCGCCGTCGCGGCTGGGGCGGTTCGCCGTCGCGCGGTGGGTCGGTTCGCCGTCGCGC
>NZ_JBFAOF010000592.1:0-4570 GCF_040675125.1 Spirillospora sp. NPDC049652
GGGCGCGCGGCGAGCTGCGCGAGGCGAAGGCCGAGATCTCCGAGCTGCGCCGCAAGCTGCACGAGGCCCGCACCAAGGCCAAGGCCGAGCGCGCCCGCGCCGACGAGATCGCCGAGCGCACCGAGCGGGAGCTGGCCGAGGCCCGCGACGCGCGCGCCGCCGCCGAGAAGGAGCTGCGCAGGATGCGCGCCCGGCTCGACCGCGCCGAGGCGGGCGCGGAGGCCGCCAAGCGCGCCGCCCGCGAGGGCCGCAACCTCGACGACGTCCGGCTGCGGATGCTGCTGGAGACGCTGGTGGACGCCGCCCAGGGCGTCCGGCGCGAGCTGGCGCTGCCCTCGACCATCGGGCGTCCCGCCGACCTGGTGACCGGCGGCGAGGCCGGGGCCCCGGCGCACCGCGCGCTGCCCGGCCGCACCCTGTCCGACGGAGACCCGCAGCTGCTCGACCGGCTCCTGCAGCTCCCCGGCGTCCACCTGGTCGTGGACGGCTACAACGTCACCAAGACCGGCTACGGCGACCTGGCCCTCGCCGACCAGCGCGTCCGGCTGCTGTCCGGGCTCGGCGGGCTGGCCGCGCAGACCCGCGCCGAGGTCACCTGCGTCTTCGACGGCGCGGAGCTCGACAGCCCGGTCGCCACCGTCGCGCCGCGCGGCGTCCGGGTGCTGTTCAGCCAGCCCGGTCAGACCGCCGACGAGCTGATCGGCGAGCTGGTCCGCGCCGAGCCGGGCGGCCGCGCCGTGGTGGTCGTCTCCTCCGACCGCGAGGTCCAGGACGCCGCCCGCCGCGCCGGCGCGCGGCCCGTCCCGTCCCCTCTCCTCCTGCGCCGCCTCGGCCGGAGCTGAGCCGCCGCCGAGCCGCGCCCCGCGCAGGGTCCGGCGCTCGCAAAACGGTCACACGCGCATCGTGAGGCTCAGGTGACCCGCGGTAGGTAAACCGGGCTTAACTAGAGCAGATCGGTGGGAATCGGTTGTGGCTGGTGTGGGGCCTCGCTAGTGTCGTCCGCTGACGTCTTGGACGAGAGGGGCATATCGAACCGTGGCCAGTGTTCCCAAGCGTGGCACCACGACGCGCCGTGTGCTGGCGACAGCCTGCCTCGCCGTGGCGACCTCGCTCACCCTCCCCCAGGGCTTCGCCGGCGCCGCCCCCGCGAAGCCCAGCGCCGAGGAGGTCAAGAAGAAGCTCACCAAGCTGAACGAGCAGGTCGACCAGGCGGTTCAGAAGTACAACAAGACCCAGAGCCAGCTGAAGGCCGCCAGGAAGAAGCTCGCGGCGGCCAAGAAGGCCTCCGACGCCCAGCAGCGCAGCTACGAGAACCAGCGCCAGGCGATCGCCAAGATGGCGGCGACCGCCTACAAGAACGGTGACACCGACTCCGTCACCGGTTTCGTCTCGGCGGGCAACCCGCAGGTCGTCCTCGACCAGGCGGCGGTCATCGCGCAGCTGTCCCGCAACCGGACGGGCGCGCTCGCCCAGTTCCTCGCCGCCGCCCAGCGCGTGGCGCGGGAGAAGGCCCAGGCGCAGCAGACGCTGGACGACGTGACCACCAAGCTGAACGAGCTGAAGAAGCAGAAGACGGGCCTGGACAAGCAGGTCAAGGCCCAGCAGAAGCTCCTCGACAAGCTCGGTGGCCAGGACCCCACGGACAACGGCAAGCCGGGCGGGGGTGGCGGAGGTCACTACACCGGCCCCGCCACGGGCAGCGCGAAGGCGGCGATCGAGTTCGCCTACGCCCAGATGGGCAAGCCGTACGTGTACGGCGCCGACGGCCCGAACTCCTACGACTGCTCGGGCCTGACCGAGAAGTCGTGGGCGGCGGGCGGCGTCGACATCGGCCGCGACACCTACGCCCAGTGGGCGAACGTGAAGCACGTGAGCAAGAGCGAGCTCCAGCCCGGCGACCTGGTGTTCTTCAACAGCCTCGGGCATGTGGGCCTCTACATCGGCAACGGCAAGATGATCCACGCGCCGCACACCGGCACCGTGGTCCAGATCGCCGACATCTCCTCGGGCTACTACCAGAGCGCCTGGTACGGCGCCGGCCGTCCCTGAGACGGGGCGATCCGGGCGGTCCCACCGCTGCACGGCCGTTGGGCCAGGTCTCTGACCTGGCCCAACGGCCTTTTTGTGGTGGATTTGCCTTCTGATTGAACTTTGCTACCTTGTGGGCACTCGCGGCGCCCTCCAGGCGCCGTCCCCCTCGCGACGCGCCCCACGCGCCGCGGTTCCGGCGGGACGCCGTCCAGGCGCCGCCGCCCCCCTCGCGACGCGTTCCACGCGCCGCGTCCCCCGGTAGGCCCGGCCCGCCCGTGCGCACGCGAACGGCGTGCATGGCGCTGAGAGCGCGCCACGGCGGATTCCTTTACCCGGCCCCTGCCCGTGCGCGGCCCTTTACCCGGGCCCGCCACTCCCACAACATCACGCCGCTCGCCCGCACGCGGGACATCAGGGTCCCGTCGTCCGGCCTCATCACGCCCCTGGGGCGAGCAGGCAACGCCGAGTCCGCGCGATGGCGCGCGGAGCCGGGGACCCACCGCGTCCGCCCGTCCGGGCCTTCCGGACGGCGCGATCAAGGCGCACGGGGTGAATCGGCGCGGTCCCAGCCCCCAGTTCAAGGCCCCCACGGGCCTGGTGAGGGACCCGTCGTAGGGCTGCTTCCACGCCCGAACCCGACAGCTAACCCGGTAGGCGTCTGGAAGAAGGAGACAACCCCTGTCCAGCAACGCTGTCAGCAGCAGAGCCCGATCCGCGCGTATCCTGGGCGGCCTCACGGTCGTCACGGCCGTGGCGGCGCCCGTCGTGCTCGCCGGTCCGGCCCCCGCCCACGCGGCGGCCGCCAAGCCCGTGAGCGTGGTGGTCAAGCAGGCCAAGCACAAGACCTGGGCCGAGCGCCAGAAGCTCGCCAGGAAGGCGCTGAAGTACGCCGCCTCCAAGAAGGGCAAGCCGTACCGCTACGGCGCGGCGGGCCCGAACGCCTTCGACTGCTCCGGATTCGTCCAGTGGTCCTACCGGAAGGCCGGGGTGAAGCTGCCCCGGGTCACCACGTCCCAGTACCGTTCGGTAAAGAACAAGGTTGCCTGGAACAAACTCGCGCCAGGAGACCTTGTGTTCTTTAACGGCAAGGGTCATGTCGGCCTCATCTACAAGAAAAAGGGCCGTACGCTCTACATGATCCACGCGCCCCACTCCGGCGACCACGTCCGGGTGGCCAAGCTGAACAGCTACCGCAAGAAGACCTTCGCGGGCGCCGTCCGTCCTTATTAGACGCGGGTCCGCAGGGCCCGGCGGCAGGAAGACCTCCGCCGGGCCCTCCCACCCCGCTCGCCCTCCAGTGCGAGCCGTCCCCTGAGCGGGACCGTCCATATCCAGTAACGGACGCCTTTCGAGGACGTCCGCCGCCGAGTCCGCTCCCGACGCGCCGAGCGCGTCCAGTGGAGCCGGGGACCCACCTACACCGGGGTGAATCGGCCTCCCAGAGGCCGTAGGGCAGCTTCCACGCCCGAACCCGACAGCTAACCCGGTAGGCGGCATGGAAGCCGAGGAGAACACCCTTGAACGCCACGCGTACCAGCAAGCTTCAGCCTGTCTTCCAGTCGCTGCGCACCACCAGCGCCCTCGTCGCCGGCGCCGCCGTCGTCGGGACCGTCGCCGCGACCGCCGCGCACGCCTCCACGATCACCCCGCACGACGCCAAGCCGCAGGCCGCGGCCATGCGGATCAGCGAGGCCGCGATGGCCCAGAACACCCTCCCGAACCTCAAGAAGTCCGCTCCGGAGCAGGCCGGCCGGCACGCCGCGCAGGCCGCGCGGGGGCAGGCCCCCAAGGCCGCCAAGGCCGCCCCGGCCATGCCCACCGCCCAGAAGGCCATCAAGATCGCGACCTCCCAGGTCGGGATCAGCGAGGACGGCGCGGGCAAGACCAAGTTCCAGAAGTGGTACATGGGCACCGAGCGGGCCAAGCAGACCCTCGCCCGTGACGGCGGCGCGCTCCGCCTGTACGCCGACGCCGAGTGGTGCGACATGTTCGTCTCCTGGGTCGGCACCCAGGCCGGCTTCTCCCACCAGGTCGGCTCCGACGCCTGGACCGTGGCCCACGCCAAGTGGTTCAAGAGCCAGGGCCGCTGGGGCACCACCCCGAAGCCCGGCGCGGTCGTGTTCTTCGCCTGGAACGGCAGCAAGAGCCTCGACTCCATCCAGCACGTCGGCATGGTGATCAAGGGCAACGGCGACGGCACCGTCAAGACCGTCGAGGGCAACACCGACGGCGGTTCGGTCGAGGTCAAGACCCGTCCGAGCGACACCATCGTCGGCTACGGGTACCCCGGCTACGCCAAGTGACCGGCACTCCCGGCCGCGCTCTAGGATCGCCGCATGGGCGACGAGCGGGCCGTGGAGACGGGGGCGGGGTCCGCTTCCGGGCGGGCCGCTGAGCGGCCCTCAGGCCCCGGCACGGCAGAGCACCACGCCGTGGCGGACCAGCCCGCCGGGAACGGCGCCGTAGAGAACGACACCGCAGAGCCCGCCGCCGCGGGGTCCCACCTCACCGTGGGGCCCCCGCGGCGGCGGGCTCTCGG
>NZ_JBFAOF010000593.1:0-4565 GCF_040675125.1 Spirillospora sp. NPDC049652
CCGGACCTGGCTCGTGCCGTCGTGCGCGACGACGGCGGCGGTCACGTGCAGCGCGCCGTCGCTGACGGCGGCGTACGCGCCGACCGGGGCCGAGCAGCCCCCCTCCAGCACGGCGAGCACGGTGCGCTCGGCGGTCACGGCGGCGCGGGTACCCGGGTCGTCCACGGCGGCCAGCAGCGCGACCAGCTCCGGGTCGTCCGCGCGGCACTCCAGCGCCAGCGCGCCCTGGCCGGGCGCGGGCAGCATGGCGTCCGGCTCGAAGACCTCGGCGACGTCGTCCAGCCTGCCGATGCGCTTCAGCCCCGCGTGCGCGAGGACGACCGCGTCCAGCTCGCCGTCCGCGACCTTGCGCAGCCGGGTGTCGGCGTTGCCGCGGATCGGCCGGATGTCCAGGTCGGGGCGGAGCGCGCGGAGCTGCGCGACGCGGCGCGGCGAGCCCGTGCCGACGCGCGCGCCGGCGGGCAGGTCGGCCAGCTTGTGCGCGCCGCACAGCGCGTCCCGCGGGTCGTCGCGGCGCGGGACCGCGGCGAGCGCGATCCCCTCGGCGGGCCCGGTGGGCAGGTCCTTCAGGCTGTGCACCGCGAAGTCCACCTCACCGGACAGCAGCCGGTCCCGGAGCGCGTTGACGAAGACCCCGGTCCCTCCGATCTGCGCGAGCAGTGCCTTGGATACATCACCCTCGGTCGTTACCCCGACCAGCTCGACGCCATGCCCCGTGGCCTGCGTCAATGCGTCGGCGACCAGACCGGACTGGGTGGTGGCCATCAGGCTCCTGCGGGTGCCGAGCCGCAGTCGCCGGTCCGTTTCCGTCACGTCTGGCTTCCTTCGATGTTGTCGGCGCGCACCACGGCCTCGGGCTTGCTCGGATCGAGACCGAACAGCTCGCGCAGCGCGTCGGCGTAGGCGTCCCCCCCGGGCGCCGCCGCCAGCTCCTTCACCCGGACGGTCGGGGCGTGCAGCAGCTTGTCAGCCACCCGCCGGACCGTCTGGGCGAGTTCCTTGTAGGCCCGCTCGTCGATGTCGGGCAGCCGTCCCGCGAGGCGGGCCAGCTCCGCGTCGACCACCTCGGCCGCCTTGGACCGCAGCGCCACCACGGTCGGCGCGACCGCCGCCGCGCGCGCCGCGGACAGGTACGCCGAGACCTCGTCGGAGACGATCCGCTTGACCTGCTCGACCGCCTCCGGCCCGACCGCCCGCGCCGCCTCCTGCGCGACCCGCAGGTCGTCCAGGCCGGCGAGCGCCACGCCGGGCACCTCGCGGACGGCCGGGTCCACGTCGTGCGGGAGCGCCAGGTCCAGGACGAACCTGCGCCGCGTCCCGTCCCCCTCGGGGGCGGCGAGCATGTCGGCCGTGATGACGCGGCCGGTGGCGCCGGTGCACGAGACGATCAGGTCGGCCTCGGCGAGCGCGGCGGTCAGCTCGTCCATCCGGATCGCGCGGGCCGGGGACTCCAGCGACGCGGCGAGCCGGACGGCGTTGTCGAACGTGCGGTTGGCGATCACGATCTCGCCCGCGCCGCCGCGGCTCAGCGTGGCGGCGGCCAGCGAGCTCATCGACCCGGCGCCGACGACCAGCGCCCGCTTGCCGGGCAGCGTGCCCAGATGCTTCCCGGCGACCTCCAGGCCGACGCTGACCAGGGACGCCCCGGCCTGGTCGATCCCGGTCTCGTGGTGGGCGCGCTTGCCGACCCGCAGCGCCCGCTGGAGCAGGTCGTGCAGGTCGCGGCCGATGGTGTGCTCGTCCTGGCCGAGCTTGAACGCCTTGCGGATCTGGCCGAGGATCTGGCCCTCGCCGACGACCATCGAGTCCAGGCCGCTGGCGACCGCGAACACGTGCTGGACGGCCCGCTCCTCGTAGTGCACGTACAGGTGCCGGGACAGCTCCTCCAGCGGGACGCCGCTGTGCAGGGCGAGCAGCTCCGACACGGCGGTGACGCCGCCGTGGAAGCGGTCGACGACCGCGTAGACCTCGACCCGGTTGCACGTGGAGACGATCGCCGCCTCCGCCACGTGCCCGCAGTCGCGCACCGCGTGCAGCAGCTTCAGCAGGTCGTCGCCCGACACCGCGGCCCGCTCCAGCAGCGCCACCGGTGCACTGCGGTGGCTCAGTCCCACCACCAGCACGCTCATCGGCCGGTTCTCCGCTCTCGCTCGCTCATCGCCCGCTCGTCCATCGCGCTCCCGTGCGGCCGCCCGCCGACCGCCGCCGCCCGCCGTCTTCCGCTCCGCCCGCTCGCCACCGTCGTCATTCGGCCGCCTCCACGTACTGCACGGGCTCCCGCGGGGCGCGGCCGAGCACGGCCGGCGTCCCGTTCAGGCCGCCGGAACCGTCCGGCCCGCCCGCCTTGCGCTGCTCGTGGAACGCGAGGATCTGCAGCTCGATGGACAGGTCCACCTTGCGGACGTCCACCCACTCGGGGACCGAGAGCACGACCGGCGCGAAGTTGAGCACGCTGGTCACACCCGCGGCCACCACCCGGTCGCAGACGCCCTGCGCCGCGGCGGCGGGCGTGGCGATCACGGCGATGGACACGCCGTGCTCGCCGATGACGTCCTCCAGCCGGTCGATGTGCCCGACCGTGAGGCCGGAGATCTCCTGTCCGACGATCTGCTCGTCGGCGTCCAGCAGGCCCGCCACGCGGAAGCCGCGGGAGGCGAAGCCGCCGTAACCGGCGAGGGCGCGCCCCAGGTTACCCACGCCGATGATTGCCACGACCCAATCCTGGGTCAGGCCCAGTTCACGAGAGATCTGGTAGACGAGGTACTCGACCTCGTACCCGACCCCCCGGGTGCCGTAGGAGCCCAGGTGGGACAGGTCCTTGCGCAGCTTGGCGGAGTTCACCCCGGCGGCCGCGGCCAGCTCCTCCGAGGACACGGTGGCGACGCCGCGGTCCTGCAGGGCGTGCAGCGCCCGCAGGTAGACCGGCAGCCGTGCCACGGTGGCCTCGGGGATCCCCCGGGGTCGGGCGGCGTCCACGCGTTCGCGGTGGCGGGTCTGTCGAGATGTCACGGCCTGCTCTTCGGGGGCTCGACGCTGAGTCCGGTCCGGTCACGGGCGACGTGGTCCGGCCGGTAGCGACGGGAACCGTGCCCGGGACCCGAGGCTGCCCTCCAGATTAAGCCTTTGTGAATACACGCACAAAGTCGCCCCCGCCTTACCGAACGCGCCCTTCCGGCGCTTCCCGGCGCGTCTTCGCAGGCCAGGAGGGCGAAAATGGGCTTTTTCGCCCTAACGTCCCCGGGTTTTCCGCGCACTTGAGTGTGACTGACGGAACATTCGAATTACCGCAGTTCAGCGGTTGCGTCCCGGCCGAAAGCGGTACCCGCCGACGGGGGCGGGCCGGCGCGCTCCCGCACGGCCGGCCGTCGGCGCAGGTCAGAAGGCCGGCCGGTCAGGCATTCGGCCGGTCAGACGCTCGGACGGTCAGGCGCTCGGACGGGCAGGCGCGCGGACGGGTCAGGCGCGCGGACGGTCAGGCGCGGCGCTTGGCGATGGCGGCGCGGAGGCGGTTCTCGTTGACCCGCCAGTAGTCGACCTGGACGCCGTCGACCAGCGTGACCGGGATCTGCTCCCAGTACTCGCGGTGAAGCTCCTCGTCCCGGGTGATGTCGCGCTCCTCGAAGCGGACGCCCTCGTCCGCCACGACGCGCTGGATCACCTCGCGCGCCACGTCGCAGAGGTGGCAGCCGGGCTTGCCCAGCATGGTGACGACGATCTCCCCGGTTCCGGCCGTGCCGGTTCCGGTCGCCCCGGTGCTCGTCTCGGTGCTCGTCTCGGTGCTCGTCTCGGTGTGGTCCATGGGCTCGCTCGTCATCGGTGGGGCCGCGCGTTGGGCCCGGACGGGGCCGGGGACGGGACGTCCCCGGGCAGCGGCAGGATCTTGGCCGCGCCGAGCCGGATCTCGATCACGTTCGTCGCGAGGACGTGCGGGCGCGACTCGGCCTGGAAGCGGCGCAGGTGCGGCAGCCGCTGGTGCGCGGCGAACGCGGCCTCGCTCCGGAACAGCTGGTAGAAGATCCGCTGGGTGGGCGCGTTCACCACCTGGTGCGCCGCGAAGACCAGGGTGTCCGGCTCGGACGCGCGGGCGGCGGCGGCCAGGTCGGCGGCGAGCCGGTCGAACGCCTCCTCCCGGCCGTCCAGCAGGGTGAAGACGGTGATCTGGCCGCAGACCTGGGAGGTGTCGCCCGGTCCGGCGGCGGCGGCCGCCGCGGCGGCCATCACGTCGTTCAGCGCGTTCGGGCCGCCGGGGGCGGCCAGGGCGGGCTGCGGAGGCTGCGCGGGCTGCGGAAGTTGCGCGGGCTGGGAGGGCTGCGGCGGCAGCGGCTCCTCGGCCGGCTCGGGGAAGCGGAGGTCGCGGCCGCGGCGTCCGGCCTGGCGCTCCGGGCCGGGGGCCATGCCGTTGGCCGCGGGCATCGGCCGGGCGGGCGGCTCGTCGTAGCCGGAGCCGGGACCGTCGTGCTCGTCCTCGCCCTCGTCGAAGATCGGAAGGGTGCGCATCGCGCCGTACCAGACCAGCCCGGCGGCGGCGCCGAGCGCGATCACCGCGGCGGGCGCGGGCAGCAGCC
>NZ_JBFAOF010000594.1:0-4556 GCF_040675125.1 Spirillospora sp. NPDC049652
GACCGGACGCTGCGGCTGCGGGTCGCCGACAACGGCCGCGGGATCGACCCGGCCGTCACCCGGCGCAGCGGCCTGGACAACCTGCGGCAGCGGGCCGAGGAGCTGGGCGGGGAGTTCGAGGTGTCCTCGAACCGGCCGGGCGGCACCGTCCTCGTCTGGGCCGTCCCGCTGCCCGCACCGGACGCGTGACCGCGACCGCCTGACCGAGGCCGCGTCGTCCTCGTGCCCGTGCGTCCACCCCTGTGAAAGCACGGGCCGGGCACCGCCTCGTCGTGGCGGTGCCCGGTCTTCGGATGATCCGGTCGGGGAGGCCCGCCGCCCGTGTGTGGGCGGGTCGTGGGCCTCGACCTGCCGGTGCGGGCCTGCGGAAGACGTTTCAGACGGTGGTGTCGGCGGCGCGGTGTCCCCGCCCCCGGCCCGGGCGCGGCTTCTTCTCGCCGCTCCCGGACGCGGCGCGGACGCCGGTGAGGGTGTAGAGCAGCGCCGCCGCGGCCACGATGGCGAGCAGGGCGAGGCCCGCCGCGTACGAGCCGTACTCCCCGTACAGCGCGCCCATCACCAGCGGCGGAAGGAAGCCGCCCAGTCCGCCCGCCGCGCCGACCACACCGGTGACCGACCCGACCTGGCCGGCCGGCGTGCGCAGTGCCACCAGGGCGAACGTCGCCCCGCTGCCCGCGCCGAGCGCGGCGGCCATGGCGAGGAAGGCGATGGTGCCCACCGGGGCCAGCGCCGGGCCGAACGCCTGCACGGCCGCGCCGGCGACGACCACGGCGAGCGTGCCCGCCAGCACCTGGACCGGGCCGATCCGGTCCGACAGCCAGCCGCCGATCGGGCGCATCGCCACCGCGAGGAGGACGAACCCGGCCATGCGGTTGGCGGCGTCCGCCTGGGTGAGGCCGTAGTCGGTCTTGAGGTAGGTCGGCAGGTAGACCGAGAAGGCGACGTAGCCGCCGAAGGCCACGGCGTACAGCGCGGACGCCTGCCAGGTGATGCCCAGCCGGGCGGTGGCGGCCAGCCGGCGGGCCAGCGGCTCGGTCGGGACGTTGCGTCCGGGCGCGTCGCGCAGCAGCAGCGCGGCGACCACGGCGTAGACCGCCAGGACCCCGGCGGTGATCAGGAACGGGGTGGACATGCTGTTCGCGTCGACCAGTTTCACCGTGGTCAGGGCGCTGATGGCGGTTCCGCCCATGCCCGCGCCGAAGACGCCGATGGCGAGGCCGCGGCGCGCGGGCGGGAACCAGGCGTTGACGAGCGGCACGCCGACGGCGAAGGCGGTGCCGCCGATGCCCAGGAAGAACCCGCCGACCAGGAGCGCGGTGAGGGACGAGTGCCCGGCCAGCCCGAGGTAGAGCACCGGGACGATGGTGACCGCCGAGACGATCGGGAACATCACCCGGCCGCCGAACCGGTCGGTCAGCGCGCCCACCGGGATACGGCCCAGCGAGCCGACCACGACCGGGACCGCCACCAGCAGCGACTGCTCGAAGGAGGTCAGGTCGAGGCCGTCCTTGAACCGGGGGCCGAGCGGGCTGAGTAGCGCCCACGCCCAGAAGTTCACGGCGAAACCGACGGTGGCCAGCGCCAGCATCAGCCACGCCTGGCCGGGCACCGGCGCGCCCGACGGCGGGGGGCCGCTCTTCGACTTCAACGGCTGGACCATGTGTTGTCCGTCCTCTTCCTTCTTCAGGTGGTACGGCGCCACCGGGATCGCAGGGGCGACGCGGGCCCCTCGCCTGCGGAGGGTGGTTCGCCCGTCACCACTCTGGGCGTCGGCGATCATCCGGGGGAGGGGCCATCGGTCCCTACCGGCGGGCGGACGGTCCCCAGCCGCCGGGCCCGGTCGTCCCTCCGCTCCGGCCCGGCAGCCGCCACCCGTCCGCCCGGACGGTCCCGACCCGCCGCGACACCGCCTCTGACCAGCTGTTCTGTGTGATGGCAAGGTGGGGCCGGTCGGCCCTACTCAGCGCCGTCCGCGGCGGGCACGATGGAGGAATGCTCAAAAACGACGCCTTCCGCGCCCTCGACCGGCAGGAGAGCCTGAGCCTGCTGGCCAAGGCGCCGGTCGGCCGCGTGGTCTACACCCGGCAGGCGCTGCCCGCGGTCCTGCCCATCAACTTCGCCCTGGACACCGACGCCTCGGTGGTGCTGCGCACCTCGCCCGGCTCGGAGCTCGTGCGCGCCATCGACGGCGTCGTGGTCGCCTTCGAGGCGGACGAGTTCGACGCGGCGACCCGGTCCGGCTGGAGCGTGGTCGTGACCGGCCAGGCCACCGTGGTGACCGACCCCGCCGAGCACGACCGGCTGTCCCAGGCCGGCCCCGCGTCCTGGATGCCGCTGCGGGAGGCGGTGTTCGTGCGGATCGAGTCCGAGATGGTCACCGGCCGCGAGCTCAACGGCCCGCGCAGCGCCCTGGAGAGCCCGGCGACCGCGAGCCTCAGCGACCGGTAGGAGCAGCCGTCCGGCAAGGCCCGGCAGCGACTTCCGTCAGGCGAGGCTGCTCCCCGCAGCCGAGCGCGATGGACGCGCCGGACGTGCCGGACGTGCCGGACGGTGGAGCCGGCGCGGCTCACGCGCCCTCGGGCAGCAGCGCGGCCAGTTCCCGCTGGTACGGGAAGGACCCGGGGACGTAGCCGCACCACGGTTCCTCGGCGTAGGGATCGCCGGTGACGCCGTACGCGCGCGACCGCGAACCGCCGCAGACCCGGCGGAACTCGCACTGCCCGCACCGGCCGCCGAGCGTGTCGGCGGCCCGCAGGCCCGTGAACAGCGGCGAGGTCCGGTAGATCGACGTCAGCGGCGTCTCGCGCACGTTCCCCGCGCTCAGCGGCAGGAAGCCGCTGGGATGGACGGAACCGGTGTGCGAGACGAACACGAAGCCGCGGCCGGCGTTGACGTCCAGCGGCGGTCTCCGCACCCGGCGCGTGGCGGCGTCCAGCCCCAGCTCGGCGGCCCGGGCGGACAGCTCCCGGTAGAGCGGCCCGAGGCCGAGCACCGCCGCGTGGTCGTCGCCGCGCTCGGCGAGGACCCGGCGCTGCAGGGCGACGCGGCGGAAGTGGTGGGCCTCGGTGGTCTTGGCGGGGATGGTCAGGCCGACGTCGTGGACGAAGTTCAGGACGTCCTCGACCTCGTCCGGGGTCAGCGCGCCGAGGGCGCGGCCACGGCCGGTCGGCACCAGGAAGAAGGCGCTCCAGAGCATCGCCCCGTGGTCGCGGACCAGCCGGACGATGTCGGGGAGGTCGTGCAGGTTGTGCCGGGCGACCGTGGTGTTGATCTGCACCTTCAGGCCGAGGGCGCGGGCGGTGTCCCAGGCGTCCAGGGTCAGGCGGAACACGTCCGGCACACCGCGGAAGTCGTCGTGGAGGGCGGCGGTGGAGCCGTCCAGGCTGAGCGAGAGCCCGCTCGCGCCCGCCGCGTGCACGGCCCGCAGCCGCTCCTCGGTGAGCGTCGGCGTCCCGGACGGGGACACCGCCACCCGGACGCCGGCCTCGCGGCCGTGGGCGATGAGCTCGGTCAGGTCGGGGCGCTGGAACGGGTCGCCGCCGGTGATGACGAACAGCGGGGCGGGCTGTCCGAAGGCGGCGACCTGGTCCAGCAGGCCCTTGGCCGCGGCGGTGTCCAGCTCGCGCGGGTCGCGGTCGGGGACGGCCTCGGCCCGGCAGTGGCGGCAGGCCAGCGGACAGGCCCGGGTGGACTCCCAGATGACGATGAACGGCCGGTCGGCCGCGTCGTGCCGCTGTCGGCGGATGGCCTGCGCCGCGGCGCCCGCCACACGGCCTCGGGGACGTTCGACGTCATGCACGGCGGTCGGAAGAAGGTGAGGCCAGGGCGTCGGCGGTCGCCACCAGCGCGACCCCGAGGCCGGTCAGGGCGGCGCCCAGGCCCGTGACGAGGGTCGTGAGGTGCCATGCCTGGTAGGCCGACATCAGCGAGGCGCGCAGCGACTGGCCGGTGAACGCGGTCTGGCGCAGCTTGAGGAGTTTCTCGTCGTCGCCTCCGGCGGCGTGCAGCTCCGCCGTGATCTCGGCGTAGGCGCGGCCACCGGTGGTGTGGGCGAGGTTGCCCCTGATGAACTCCGCGTAGGCGTGCGCGTCGGGGCCGGTCTCCACCGGCCGGCCGGCGTAGCGGGCGAGCTCGGCGGGAAGCCCGTGCTCGGGGAAGGTGATCCTCTGGGCGGCCAGCTCCGCCCGGATCTCCTTCCTGCCGCCGCGGCCGCGGAGCAGCATGACCGGCCCGGCGGCGACCAGCCCGGCGCCGACCGTGCCCAGCAGGGCGGCGGCCCGGAGGCGGGATCCGTCCATGTCTTTTCCTTTCCTCATGCCGATCGGCGGACCGGCGGACCGGGGGATCAGCGGTTGGACCGGCGGATCAGCGGTGCGCGAGCCGCTGGTGGACGTCCCTCAGCAGTTCCGCCAGGGAGACCGCGGACGTGGCCGCGAGCAGCGGCAGCACCAGGTCGTTCTCCTTGGCCGCGTGCTCCTCGAAGAGCACCTGGAGGGCCCGCGCGTCGGGGGCCGCCTCCACCGGGCCGGGCGCGGCGCGCAGGGCGTCCACCAGCG
>NZ_JBFAOF010000595.1:0-4548 GCF_040675125.1 Spirillospora sp. NPDC049652
CGGTAGTTAAGCCCCTCAGCGCCGATGGTACTGCATGGGAGACTGTGTGGGAGAGTAGGACGCCGCCGGACTTATATTGGGTAGGGCCCGCCACAGTGTGGCGGGCCCTACTTCTATTTCGCGAGGCAAAAACCCCGCCACGAATGTGGCGGGGTTTTTTTATTTATGCGGATGAGTCTTGTAGGTGCTGCGCTACGGGGCGCTCTCTGATCTGGGATCGGTGGGAATCGGGAGCCTCAGGGACCCCGCGGGGAGGGGATCGGGCCGGGCGATGAGTTGGCGGGTGGCGGCGAGTCTCACTCTTGGAAGTGGAAGCCGGTGTTCCTGGGAGGAACGGATATGGACGACGACTTCGCGCCGCAGACCGCGTCCGGGAAGGTGCTCTGGCACTTCGCGATGTCGCTGGACGGCTTCGTGGCGGGGCCGGAGCACGACATGGGATGGATGACGGGGGCGACCGTCCGGCCAGGGCTGCATGAGGAGTACATCCGGACGACCGGTGCCATTCTGGGGGGACGGGACGGGTGGGACGTGGCCATCGGAGCGGACCGTCCTTACGGTGGTGCCTGGAAGGGGCCGATCTTCGTGCTGACGCACCATCCCGAGGATGCGGAACCCGCCGAGGACGTGACGTTTCTGAGCTGCGACGTGGCGGATGCGGCTCGGATCGCCCTGGAGGCGGCCGGTGGGAAGAACCTCGAAGTGTTCTCGGCGTCCATCGGGCGGCAGCTGATCGAGCGGGGGCTGATCGATGAGATCGACCTGCATGTGCTGCCGGTGTTGCTGGGCGATGGGATACGGCTGTTCGACCGGCCGGGAGGCGGGGTGCCGGTCCGGCTTCACCGGGTGGGAGGGGACGGGCCCACGGCGGCGGTCAACCTTCGGTTCCGTCCGGAGGGGACGTCGGCCGGTGCGTGAGGGCGGAGATCCGGTAGAGGACGTGCCGGCGTAGCGGGTGCCCTTCGGGAAGGGACGGGTGGTCGAAGTCCTCGGCCGGGTCCCGGGTCATGCCGATGCGGCGCATGACGGCGCGGGAGCGGGCGTTCTCGACGGCGGTGAACGAGACGACCTCCGCGAGGCCGAGGTCGTCGAAGGCGAAGTCGAGGGAACGGCGTGCGGCCTCGGCGGCGTAGCCCTGGCCCCAGCTCTTGCGGGACAGCCGCCAGCCGATCTCGACGGCGGGGGTGAAGTGGGCGTCGAAGCGGGGGACGGACAGGCCGGTGAAGCCGATGAACCGTCCGGTGTCGGCGACCTCCACGGCCCAGAAGCCGAAGCCGCGTTCTTCGATCGCGGCGTTCAGCCGGTCGAGCAGGTCGTCGCTCTCCGCGCGGGTGAGGCGAGCGGGGAAGTGCCTCATGACATCGGGGTCGGCGTTGAGCGCGGCGAAGGGGGCGCGGTCGTCCTCGCGCCAGGCGCGCAGGATGAGCCGTTCGGAGCGGAGCGGGGAGAAGGCGGCGGTCATAGCGTCCGACCGTACCGATACGGAGGCCGGCGGGTGCCGCTGTCACCCGCCGGCCTCCGGGCCCGCTACTGGTCGACCAGCCAGTGGTCATTGGCTCCGGCACGGATGAACTTCAGTGTCGGGCAGAGGTAGTCGGACGGGTCGGGGACGGCGACCGGCTCCCAGGGGGAGTCGGACGGGCTCGCCGGCGACCAGGCGCCGCTGCGGCGGAGCTTGATCGAGCTGCTTTCGAAGACGACGTTCCTGGCGTCCGTGCAGTAGTAGGCGTTGCCGGTCGCGGGGTTGCGGCTGGCGTAGATCTCGAAGATGTCCCAGCCGTAGGAGAGGCCGCTGGTGTCGCGGCCGGACTTGCTATAGAAGGAGTTCCAGGCGCCGGTGGCGTAGTTGTACAGGTAGGCCGTCCAGGCGTTGGTGGTGGCGTTCGTCCGGACGAGCTGGACGGTGTAGGCGGCGTGGCCGTTGACCGTGGTCGTGTAGGTCCGCTGGAACGAGGCGTCCATGGGGAGCTCGACGGTGGGGCCGTTGCCGCCGCACCAGTCCCAGGCCCACAGCTCGTTCCCGACGGCCTGCGAGTAGACCGTCGTGACCTCCATGCAGGACGAGGCGGCCTTGGTGGTCGGGGCGTAGGTGAAGTCGTCGCTGTAGGAGACCCGGTAGGACGGGTCGACGCTGTGCGTGGCCATGAGGCCGTCGTGGGTCCGGGCGGCGGGCTCGATGCCCCAGAACTCGTGCACCTGCTCGCGGAGCGCGGGGCTCGTGGTCGGGGCGGCGGCGCGGCCGAGGCGGGCGTCGTGCAGTTCGCGGAAGGCGCGGGCGGCCTTCGCCGTACCGGCGTCGCGGGGGACGGGGCGGGAGTGGGCCACGCGTCCGGTCTTGGGCGCGTCCGGGTCGGGTGACGCGGCCGGGCGGGACGACGTGGCGGAGTCGGCCGGTGCCGCGGGGCGGGGAGGTGCGGCCGTGGCGGGGACGGCGGTGAGGGTGGTGAGGAGGACGGTCGGGAGCACGCACGCGAGCAGGGTTCGTCGCTGCATCACTCGACTCCTTGGGGAGGCGGGGGACGGAGTTCGGCATGCGCGCGCGAGCCGTGCGGCGGGGGCCTGGGGAGCTTGATCGCCCCTGCCGCCGCCCATACTGTGCGATCACCTGGAAGGCCTGTCAATGCCGTTTTCAGGGATTTTTCAGGCAAAGCAGAAACGGCATGTCAGAGCGGGATGAATGTCCTACCGTGGCCAGCCGTGGCGGCGGGCCGCGCCGGGGGTGTGGCCGAAGGTCCGGCGGTAGGCGTCGATGAACGCGCTCGCCGACGACCAGCCGCAGCGGTGCGCGACGGCGGTCACCGGCACGCCCTCGGCGAGCAGGATCAGGGCGTGGTGCAGGCGCACGGCGGCGCGCCAGCGCGGGAAGCCCATGCCCAGCTCGCGGGCGAACAGCCGGGACAGCGTCCGCTCCCCGGCTCCGACGCGCGCGCCCAGCTCGGCGAGCCCGGACTGCTCGGACGGGTCGTCCAGCAGGATGCGGCACACGGCGGCGAGCCTCGGGTCGCGCGCGGCGGGCACGTGCTGCCCGGCGAGGAGCGGGGCGCGGCGCAGCCGGTCCAGCAGGACGGCCAGCAGGCGCGCCCGTTCCGGGCCGCCGTCGTCCGGCTCGGCCGTGAGCGCCAGGACGAGTTCGCGCAGCAGCGGATCGACGGCGACGACGGCGGGCGCGGGGAGGCGGCCGAGCGGGTCGTCCGAAGGCGGGATCCCGACGAGGCGCAGGTCCGCGGCGCCGAAGGCGCGGTGCTCGTGGACGACCCCGGCGGGCACCCACAGGCCGCGGCCGGGGAACGCGAGCCAGACGCCGGCGTCGGTCGTCACCGTGACGACGCCCGAGCGGGCGTAGATCAGCTGCGGGTTGTCGTGCCGGTGCGCGCTCGCGCCCGCGCCCCGGCTGAGCGGCCGGCTCCCGGTCGGCGCCGTCGGCAGGTGGCGCGTCGCGGGGACGGGCTCGGGGGACATCGGCGGCTCCGGGGGGCGGCGGGGAGCGGTGGCGGGTTCGCGATACAGAATGGCGAGATGTCGGAAGCGCGACAAGCCGGGCGGCGGCGACGCTGGCGGGTATGAAGCGTTCGGTCCTGCTGCTGTCCGCCGGGCACTCCTGCGTGGACGTCTACCAGGGGGCGGTGCCCGCACTGGTCCCGTTCCTGGTCGCGCAACGGCACTACAGCTACGCGGCGGCGTCGGCGGTGGTGCTGGCGGCGACGCTGCTGTCCTCGGTCGTCCAGCCGGTGTTCGGGCTGCTCACCGACCGGTGGCGGATGCCGTGGCTGATCCCGGCGGCGATGCTGCTCGCCGGGTTCGGCATCGCCGCCGCCGGGACGCCGGGGAACCGCGTGGTCGTCTGGTCGCTCGTCGCGCTGTCCGGGCTCGGGGTGGCGGCGTACCACCCGGCGTCCGCGCGGCTCGCGCGGGCCGTCACGCGCGGCGACCACACGGCGATGAGCTGGTTCTCGCTGGGCGGCAACGTCGGGTTCGCGGCGGCTCCGCTGCTGGTCACGCCGCTGCTCGCGGCGGGCGGGCTCGGCGCGACGCCGTGGCTGGCCGTCCCGGCCGTGGCGGGCGCGCTGATGACCGTGCTGGTGACGCGGACGCCGGTGCCCGCGCGCGGCGCGTCCGGGGCGTCCCGGGGACGGGACGACTGGGGCATGTTCGCGCGGCTGTCGCTGGTCGTGACGTTCCGGTCGGTGGCGTTCTTCGGCGTGAGCACGCTGCTCGCGGTGGTCGCGAAGCAGCGGATGGACGGCGGCTCGGCGGCCGGGGCGGCGGCGCTGTTCCTGCTGTTCGGCGGGGGCGCGGTGGGGACCGTCCTCGGCGGGCGGCTGGCCGGGCGGTTCGGCCGCGTCCGGTGCGCGCGGGCAGCGTACGCGTGCGCCGTGCCGTCCATCGCGGGTGTCGCGTTCCTGCCGGGCCCGCTGGTGCTCCTCGGCGTCGCGGCGACGGCGGCCAGCCTGTTCGTGCCGTTCTCGCTCCAGGTCACGCTCGGCCAGGACTACCTGCCCGGACGCGTCGGAACGGCGGGCGGCGTCACCCTCGGCCTCGCGGTCAGCG
>NZ_JBFAOF010000596.1:0-4546 GCF_040675125.1 Spirillospora sp. NPDC049652
AGCGGGAGGAGCGCGTTCACCGCGTCCCCGCGCGCGGGTGGACGGTCACGCCGCGCTCGTCGACCTCCCAGGTGCCGCCGTCGGCGGTCGCGCCGCGCAGGCCGTCGAGCACCCCCGGTCCGGCGAGTTCCGGGAGGCGGACGTCCTGGAGGGAGGCGAACGCGAAGGTGCGGGCCGGGTCCCAGTCGGTGGAGTGGCGCAGGCGGCGGGCGAGCTGCGCGAAGCCCAGCGGGGACGCGGCCATCACCCACGCGTCGGGCCGCGGTGTCGTCAGCCGCGTGGCGGGCCGCAGCCAGGAGGCGGCCTCCTCGGGCCAGCTGACGACGGCGGCCACCTGGCCGCCGCGTGCCGTCCACGCTTCGGTGACGGCGCGGGCGGCCTCGCGGGACGCCTCGTCCCGGCCGTGCCCGACGGCGAGGATCTCGATCCGCGCCCCCGGCCGCGTCAGCAACCCGGCGAGGGCCGCGAGCTCCGCGTCGGTGTGGGCTGCGGGTGAGGCGAGGCGGGCTCCGGGCGACTGCGCCGTCCGGAGCAGGGGCGAACCGGTCCGCTGCGGACGGACGGGAGTGATCATGGTCGTGCCGGCGCTTCCTCGGGTGGCTTTCCAACGGGTGTACCGGGCGGGCAGGCAGACGGCGCAGGGACGGTACCCGGCGGCGACAGCCGTGGCCTCGTCGGCGAAGAACACCCGGTGCTTCACGTAGTGCCCGCGGGCGATGGCCCGGAGCGCGGACGGGCAGTCGAGACGTCCGTAGAGGCGCGTCCGGCGGTGCCCGCCCAGCGTGCCGGGGACCGTGCTGCGGTACGGCAGGGCGTCCGGCCCCAGCAGGGTGTAGCCCCGCTCCCGGGGCCCGGCGGGCACGGTCGGCGTGCCGGTCATGCCGCGTCGTGGAAGACGAGGCCGAGCGTGCGCCGCCGTCCGGTGCGGACGGTGCTCACGCCGTGCCGCATCGGCCCGTTCGACCAGCCCCGCTTCGAGGCGACCGGCCGGTCCCGGGTGGTGAAGACCAGCCCGTGGCCCTGCGGGATGGTCGTGGACGACCCCCTCGACTGCGCGCGGGGACGCTGCTCGGTCATGATGAACTCGCCGCCGGTGAAGTCCGTGCCGGGGGCGTCCAGGCCGACGACGACCTGGAGCGGGAAGAGCATCTCGCCGAACACGTCGCGGTGCAGGGCGTTCCAGTCGCCGGGGCCGTACCGCAGCAGGATCTGCGCGGACCGGGACTGCCCCGCCTCGTGGCACATCTCCACCCAGGTCGCGAGGTCGTCCGGCCAGGGCGCCGGCCGGCCCAGCTTGGCCGCCCAGTCGCGGGCGACGGGCAGCAGCCTCGGGTAGAACGCCGCGCGCAGCTCGGCGACCACCTCCGGCAGGTCGTGGGTGAAGTAGCGGTACTGACCCGAGCCGAACCGGTGCCGGGCCATGTCGACGGTGGTCCGGAAGTGCTCCTCCCGGTCGTACAGGTCGGCGATCTCCCGGCACTCGTCCGGGGTGAGCAGGGGGCCGGCCAGCGCGCTGCCGAACTCGCCGAGCTCGTCGGCCAGGGCCGTCCAGTCCTGGCGTCCGACCCGGTCGGCCGGACGGAGGGTCGGGGTGGCGGTGTCCTTCATGGCGGAATCCTCGGCGCTGTCGTGTCTCGTCGTGCGTGGGCCCGGCCGTCGCCGGCCCGGTCGGGGCCGGCCCCGGGGCGGGGGTCAGGCGGAGCGGTGGACGGTCTCCAGGTCGAGGAGCCGCCGCTTGCGCTCCGGACCGGCCGCGTAGCCGCTCAGCTCCCCGTTCGACCGGATGACGCGGTGGCAGGGGCGGACGACCAGGAGCGGGTTCGCGCCGATCGCGGCGGCGACGGCCCGCACGGCGGTCGCCGGCGCGCCGCTCTGGACGGCGATCGTGGCGTAGCTGACGGTCGTCCCGTAGGGGATGCCGTCCAGCGCCGCCCAGACCCGCCGCTGGAAGTCGGTGCCCTCGGCGGTGAACGGGACGTCGAACGCGGTCAGCTCACCCGCGAAGTACGCCTCCAGCTGCCGCGTGACCTCGTCGAAGGCCCGCGGGGCCCGGCAGCGGGCGGGCGGGACGGCCGGGGCGTTCCGCTGGCCGGGCATGGACAGCGAGGTCAGGGTGACGCCGTCCCCGTCGGCCTCGCCGATCAGGAGCAGTTCTCCCAGGGGGCTGTCGAGCGTCGTGCAGACGGTCATGGCTGTTTCCTTCTCCTTCGTGTTCCGTACTCCAGCATGGATCGTCCGGACGGAGATGGCTGGCAGAAAACAGACACGGCGTTCCGCCCACGTGCGGCGAACCGGACGGCAGAGGAGAGGAAAGGAGCGGACGGCGCCGCGGCGTCGCGTCCCGGGGAGTCAGCGGCGATACGTCCGAGGTCAGCGGCTTTGCTGCCTGAACCGCTCCTGGGCCTCCATGGCGAGGACGGCGGCCTGGACGCGCCGCTCCACGCCGAGCTTCGCCAGCAGCCGGGAGATGTGGTTCTTCACCGTCTTCTCGGCCAGGAACAGCCGCTGGCCGATCTGGCGGTTGGTCAGCCCCTCGCCGATCAGGGCCAGGATCTCCCGCTCCCGGTCGGTGAGGCCCGGCAGGGCGTCGGGCTCGGGCTCCGGTTCCGGGCCCTGGCGCAGCCGGGCCATCAGCTTGGCGGTGGCGCTCGGGTCGAGCAGGGACTGGCCCCCCGCGACCGTGCGCACGGCCGACACCAGGTCCGAGCCCTGGATCTGCTTCAGCACGTAGCCCGAGGCGCCGGCCATGATCGAGTCGAGCAGCGCCTCCTCGTCGTCGAACGAGGTCAGCATCAGGCAGGCCAGCTCCGGCATGCGCGAGCGCAGCTCCCGGCACACCGTCACGCCGTCGCCGTCGGGCAGGCGGACGTCGAGCACCGCCACGTGCGGACGGAGCGCGGGGACGCGCACGAGGGCCTGCTCCACCGTGCCGGCGTCGCCGACGACCGTGATGTCCGGCTCGTCGCTCAGCAGGTCGTGCACTCCGCGCCGGACCACCTCGTGGTCGTCCAGCAGGAAGACCCGGATCGGGTCGCCGGGTCCGCGCTGCCCGCCGTCGGTCATCGGATGCTCCTCGTTCTCCGCCGTCTGGTGCCCGCGCCAGGACCCGCCCCCCGGGCGAACCGGCACCTGCCTGCGACGATATTGCACGACCCGGGGTCGAACGGACAGGGCCGATCGGCCCTGCCGGGCAGGGCCGACCGTCCCGTGGCGTGTGACGGGCTGTGGCGGGTGACGGCGGAAGCCGCTATCCGATCCCGGGGCCGGAGCCCGGGTTCGGCTTGGGGGCCGGGCCGGTGGTGGTCCCGGCGGACCAGCGGGCGGCGAGGTAGCCGGCCCGCCGGGCCGCGGCGGCCACCTCGTCCGGCCCGCCGCCCGCCCGTCCCGCCGCGTACCCCACGAGGAAGGTCGTCAGGGGTGCGGCGGGCCGGGCGACGCCGTGCGCGGCGTCGCCCGCGAGGGCGAGCAGCAGGGCCCGGTCGACCTCGATGTCGATGCCCAGTTCGGCCTGTACGGCGGCGGTCCATTCGGTCAGTACGTCGTCCATGATCGTGGTTCTTTCGTCCGGGGAGCGGGCGGGCGAGGGGAGCGGGCGGGCTCAGGAGGAGCGGCGGGAGCCGGAGGCGGGACGGCGGTGCCCGGCGGCGGCCCGGGCGACGGCCGGGGCGCCCCTCCGGCGGTAGACCAGGTACGGCCTGGCCAGGTAGCCGATCGGGGCGCTCCACACGTGCACGAGCCGGGTGAACGGCCAGGCCGCGAAGAGCAGGCAGGCGGTCAGGGCGTGCAACTGGAACAGCAGCGGCGCGCCGATCATGGCCTCCGGCTGCGGCTGGAGGGCGAACAGGCCGCGGAACCAGACCGAGACCGTCTCCCGGTAGTCGTAGCCGGGGCCGAACACGTTGTGCGCGGCGGTGGCGGCGATGCCGAGCAGGACGGTGAGCGACAGCAGCGGGAACAGCAGCTTGTCGCTGCGGTCGGTGCCGAGCCGGATCTGGCGGGTCAGGAGCCGGCGGGCGCACAGCATGCCGAGCCCGGCGACCATCGTGACGCCCGCGACCGAACCGGCCGTGACCGCCGTGAGGTGGTAGGCGTGCTCGCTGATCCCGGCGGCCTCGGTCCAGGAGTCGGGGATGACCAGGCCGACCACGTGTCCGCCGATCACCATGAAGGCGCCGAGGTGGAACAGCGGGCTGCCCCAGCGCAGCCACCGGTGCTCCAGCAGCTGGCTGGTGCGGGACGTCCAGCCGAACTGGTCCTGGCGGTAGCGCCAGATGTGCCCGGCCACGAACACGGCGAGGCAGATGTACGGGACGGCGACCCAGAGCAGGAGGTCGCCGCCGCCGGCGGACGCGGCGGCCAGGGCGGCGGGTGAGGCGTTCATCGGGGACCTTCCGGACGGCTGGTCGGGGCGGGCGGCACGCAGGTCGGCGGGGCGGGCAGGGGCGGGACGAAGGTGCCGGGAGGCGCGAACTCCCCGTCGCCGTAGGTCCCGTAGGGGTCGAGTCCGACGTCCTCGTTCGGCGGCCCCTCGGCGACGAGCCGGGCC